>DASWUT010000110.1:0-2760 GCA_036401455.1 Gemmatirosa sp.
CGCTCGATCGGTGATCGCGTGTGTGGGCTGGCGTCGAGCGCAGCGAGGTCAGCTGCGATCGCGCGGTATGGCGCGAATATGCGTGCGGGTCGCGAGTGCGCTAGGGGTTGCACCCGCCGCTCGTCGCGCGCGCAGACACGATCAACGTTCCGCAGGTGCGACGAAACCGTCTCGCCCGGTCGCGTGGCGACGCACCGGCACCCCACCGGCGCCAGCGGCTGCCGGGAACACCGGGAGCACGGGTCATCCTGCCGATCATCACGTGCGCCGACACACGGCAACGTGGGGCCGGAGCCTTCGAACGGCGAACACCGAGCGCTCTCCCACCGCCGGCTGTCCCGCGCACACCGCCTTCAGCATGGCAACACCATAGCGAGTCGGGGTTCGTGACCTCGCGACGGCGAGTGAGGCCCGCGGTCGACATACCATCGCATGATGGGCCGCTGGTCCACGTACCGTCAACAGGCGCGGGCACGGCGGGTGCAGCGCAGCTGGTGGGGCGCGGCGGCGGCCATGCCCCGAGCCGGTCGCTCTTCCTTCACCCACGGGTGCGTGCCACACGTCGTGCTCCTCGGCGATTCGATTTTCGCCAACGCTGCCTACGTCCGCGGCGGTCCGGACGTCGTCGCGCACCTTGCGGGCGTCCTGCCCGCGCAGTGGCGCGCCACGCTCGGCGCGGTGGACGGCGCGGTGATCGCCGACGTCGCGCGCCAGCTCGCGCACGGCCCCGCGGACGCGACGCACTACGTCGTCAGCGCGGGCGGCAACGACGCGCTCGGCCACGCCGACCTGCTCGACCGCCCGGCGCGCTCGAGCGCGGAGGTGCTCGACGTCCTCGCCGACGCGGCCGACGGGTTCGAGGCGCGCTACCGGCGCATGCTCGACGCGTTCGCCGCGCGCGCGCCGCCGACCACCCTGTGCACGATCTACGACCGCAATCTCGCGCCGCCGGTGCGCCGCGCCGCCGCGGCGGCACTCGCCGTGTTCAACGACCGCATTCAGCGCCTCGCGTCGGAGTACGGGCGGCCGGTGATCGAGCTGCGCCGCGTGTGTACCGAGCCCGGCGACTACGCCAACCCGATCGAGCCGTCGGTGGCCGGCGGGGCGAAGATCGCGCGGGCGATCGCGTCCGCGCTCGGCGTACCCGACCGGTGACACCACGTCCACCGTGCTCGGGACGGTGCCTCACGGGTGAGCGCGCCGCCAGCTCCAATCGGCGTGCTGTTCGTCCGCTGTCCGTTGGGCGTACTCCGCATGGCTCAGCTGCCGCTCGGCCTCTCACCGCCGATCGGCGGCGTCCTCGGCTGGCCTCCACGTGGGCGGCCTCGCCCTCGGGCGAGTGACCGCGTTGGGTACGACGTCCTGTGCCTTCGGGGCCAACGTGCTACCACGTGACGTGGACGGGCAGTCGTCGCTTCATTCCATCTAAACTGCGGCGTGGGACCGCTGGGATGAGCCCGAACGATGCTGGCGAGATCGGCGCGGCCAATGAAGCCCACGGCCGTGCTGGTTGTCCGCCGTGATCCCATGCCGCAGTTCCTCAAGGCGGTACACCGGTGCGGTACGCGCGAGGGCGAGACGGCCGCTCTCGGAACGCGTCCGCGTTCCGCCCGGCCGCGACACGGCTCGACGGGCACGCCGGCCGGCCGTATCGTCGCGCGGCGTAGCTTTGCCGTTACATCGTCGCGCGTCACCGCAGCGAGAACTGGTCTGCCCGTGCAGCTGCACCTGAACCGCCCCGGGTTTACAGGCTCTCCCGCAGCTTGCGTGGTTAGGCGGCGAGGAGCAGGCGACGTCGGAGCAGGTCGAGCTTAGCGCGGCCGTACATCTGACGCTTCAGCAGCTTCAGCTTGGTGACCTGGCCTTCCGTCTGCCCGTTGCTCCAGGGCGTCGTGAGCGCGGCGCGGACCGCCGCGCCATCCTGCGCCAGCCCACGCGCGAACGTCTCAACGGCGCGCACGCCGCAGCTCAGGGCGCCGTCGAGCCACTGGTCGAAGGCGGTCCGCATGACGTGCACGTCTCCGGTGCGATCTCGCAGGAGCGCCGCGAACCGCTGCGCGAGCGCCATGACCCGCGCGGCCTCGTCGTCTTGCGCCAGGTGCCGGACGATGCAGGCGTCCGCTGCTGGCAGCTGGTCGGGCGGCCGGACCAGGAGCCACGCCAATTGGGTGGGTGACGGGAGTGGTGCCGCGCCCGATTGGCGCGTGGCGAGGAGCGGTCGCCGGTGCTGGTGGCGCGCGGTCGGCGCATGCTGCCGCCGACGCTCCTGGAGCCAGCGGCGCACTTGCGGCGGCCGTCCTCGATAGCCAAGCGTGCGGATCTCGCGCCAGAGTGCTTGCGCGTTCTCGCAGCCCGCCGCGTGCCGCGCGAGGAGGTGCCCGAGGTACGGATCCAGGAGGCTGCGCTGCCGCCGGTGCGGCGCACGGCCGGGACACTCGGCCGCCCGGGCGAACCGCCGCACCGTGCCGTGGGCGACGCCTAACGTCTGGCTGATGCGCATGATGGGCTCGCCCTCGGCGTGACGGCGGCGGACCTCGTCGTACACCGCGCGCCACCGGGTCGCCGAGGCGACGCTTCGCTGGCGCTCGGCGGCCGTCGTCGGGAACGCCCGGTCACGGCGGACGGGTGACGCCGCGGCCGTGGGGGCACTGGACGGCGTCTCGTTGGCGGGGGCTGCCCCGGGTGCGGGGGCGTCGGGGAGTGGTGGGAGGCGCCGCAGCCGCGGGTACACGCGCATCAGCCAGCGCTCTGCCATTTCCC
>DASWUT010000111.1:0-15420 GCA_036401455.1 Gemmatirosa sp.
CGTACGCCGCCCGCAACCGCTCCAACGTACGCAACCCCAGGCCGCCGTCGAGCGCCGCCCGCGCGCGCTCGACGGCGGCTTCATACGTCGGCGCGAGCCCGGCGACGTACACCGCAGCGCCCGCGTTCAGCAGGACGGCCGCCCGCGCGCCCGCCGTCCCACCGCCGCCCAGCACGTCGAGCACGACGCGCGCGTTCTCGGCCGGCTCGCCGCCGGCCAGCTCCGACGCATCGCTGACGCGCAGCCCCAGCGCCTCGGGGTGAATTGTCCACTCGCGCACCTCACGCGGCGCGCCGGGGTCGGGCGCGACGATTTCGTACACGTGCGTCGGCCCGAGCGGCGAGACCTCGTCCAGTCCCGGCTCGCCGTGCACGACGAGCGCGTGCACCGCGCCGAGGTCAGCGAGCGCGCCCGCGATGAGCGGCGCCCGGTGCGCGTCGGCGACGCCGACCACCTGCCGCCCGGCCATCGCCGGATTCGCCAGCGGCCCGACGACGTTCATCACCGTCGGCACGGCGAGTTCTCGCCGCACCGGCCCGACGTGCCGCATCGCCGGGTGCATCCGCGGCGCGTACATGAAGGCGATCCCCGCCGCGGCGAGCGCGTGCTGCATCTCCGGCACCGACGGGTCCGCGCGCACGCCTAACGCTTCGAGCACGTCCGCGCTCCCCGAGCGCGACGTGAACGAGCGATTGCCGTGCTTCGCGATGCGCGCGCCCGCGCCCGCGGCGACGAGCGCGGCCGCGGTCGAGATGTTGAACGTGCTGATCGCGCCGCCGCCGGTGCCGCAGGTGTCGACGAGTGTGTCCGGCGCGTCGGTCGGCAGTCGAACCATAACCCCGCGGAGCGCGCGCGCGACGGCCGCGATCACGGCTGCGCTCTCGCCCTGCACGCGAAGGCCCATGAGCAGCGCGGCGATCTGCACCGGCGTCGCCTCGCCGCGCATCACGACGTCGAACGCGTGCGTGACCGCAACTGGCTGCGCCGGGCGCCCCGCCGCGAGCTCGCGCAACACGGCGCGGAGCGGATCGCCGGTCCCGTCCGCCGATGTCAAGCCGCGACGACCGGTGCGCTGCCCGGCTCCGGCGTCCCGCTCGGCGTCCAGCCGAGCCGCGGATTGTCGGCCGCGAGCCGCTCGGGCAGGCGCGCGTGCGTCGCGACGAGCGCGATCACGAGCGCGAGCAGACGCACGCGCTCGACGTCGTCCTCGGTGTACGCCGACGCCGACGACCGGTTCGTCAGGTTCACGACGCCGACGAGGTCGTCGTGATACACGAGCGGAAAGCTGATGAAGCTGCCGGTCGTGAAGTACTGATCGTGGAGCAGTGGATGCGCGCTCGCGTCGCGGACGTCGCGCACGAGCAGCGGCTCGCGCGCTTCGGCCACGCGCCCCGCGACGCCCTCGCCCATGCGGATCCGCACGCCGTCGAGCACGTGCGGCGCGACGCCGCGGGCCGCGGCGAGGTACAGCCACCCCGCGTCCGGCGCGCGCAGCACCAGCGAACACCGCTGCGCCAGCATGTCGTCGCCAACGAGAGCGAGGAGCCCGTCCGCGAGCTGCTGCGGGTCGGTCGCCGCGGCGTCGAGGCCGAGAACACGATCCAGCAGGTAGAGCGTGCGCTCGGTCTGGCGCAGCGCTTCGCCGCGCCGCTGTGATTCGAGCTGCGCCTGCGCGAGCTGCCCTCCGCTCGCGGCGAGCTGTTGTTCGAGCAACTCGGCGCGGCGTTCCGCCCGCCGCACCTGCTCGGCGCTCTGCGCGACCGCACGTTCCTCGAGGACGCGATCGAGGGGCGGAGCGGCGGGCGCGACGCTCGCGCCCGCGGCGCGCAGCGCCGCGAGTTCGCCCTCGAGCCCGCTCAGCTTGCGCACGTACTCGCCGTGCACGCGACGTGTCACCGTCTCGAGCGTCTCGACTGCCTCGGCGCGTGCGTCGCGCTCGGCGAAGCGCGCGAGCGCGAGGTCGAACAGCGCGGCCGCGGGCTCCGCGCGCTCGACGACGCGCGCCCCGAACATGCGCCGCGGCTCACGCAGCGCGAGCACGCCGACGAGCTGCCCTTCGGCCCGCATTCCCCGCAGCGCGAGCGAGCCGTCGAGCGGCGTCGCGAGCCCGAGCAGCCGCGCGAACTCGGGCGACCGATCGCTGAGGTCGGTGAACCGGCCGCCGAGCGCGAGCTGTTGGCGCGGCGCCGCGGGCAGGTGTTCGAGGCTGACCTCGGTCGCCGCGACGACGACGCGCCCGTCGACCACGCTGCGGCGCGCGACGAGCAGCTGACGGCGCCCGTCGTAGGCGAACAGCGCCGGCTGCGCGCCGCGATCGAGCTCCGCCACGGTCTCGGCGAAGGCGAGCAGCGCCGCATCGGCGTCGGCGGCGGCGCCGAGCGCGTGGGCGAGGGAGGCGAGCGTGCGGGCGGGTGCGGGCATCGGCGGGCGGTGTCGCGTAAGTTGCTCGCCCGTTCCCGGCGGGGCTAGCTTGCGCCTGGAATGGCCCTCACGACGCCCGACTCCTTCGACCGCTCGCTGCAGCTCGTCCTGCACTACGACGGCGCGCGCTTCGCGGGCTGGCAGCGGCAGCGCGAGACGCGCACGGTTCAGGGCGAGCTCGAGGCGGCGCTCGAACGCCTCACGCGGCGCCATGTCGCGGTGCTCGGTGCCGGACGAACCGACGCCGGTGTGCACGCGCGCGGGCAGGCGGCGGGCGTCCGGGTGCCCGGCCGCTGGACGGCCGCGTCGCTTCGCCGCGCGTTGAATGCGGTGCTCCCTGACGACGTGTGGGTGGCCGCCGCGTACGAGATGCGTCCCGAGTTCCACGCGCGCTACAGCGCCGTCGCGCGGCGTTACACGTACCTCGTCGGCACCGACGAGGACGCCGCGTCGCCGTTCCGTCGCGGCCGTGAGTTCGCCTACACGGCACCAATCGACCGCGCCGCGCTCGACCGCGCGGCGGCCGCGATCGTCGGCGAGCACGGCTTCCGCGGCTATGCGGTGAAGGGCACCGCGCCCGAGACCGACGACCACCGCTGCCGCGTCGACGCAGCCACCTGGTCCGAGCGTGCGGGCGGCCTCGCGTTCACCGTCGAGGCGAATCGGTTTCTGCACCACATGGTACGATTCCTGGTCGGCACGATGCTCGATGCCGCGAGTGGACGACGCGACGGCGACGACGTCGCGCGGCTCCTCGACGCGCCGGACAACCGGGGCGTTTCCTCTCCCGCCCCACCACACGCGCTCTACCTCGACGCGGTTCGCTACCCGGCGGCGCTCTACGTCGACGCCGAACCCGCGATCGCCGCGGCCGCTCGGATTTCGCCCTCCCCCGTGCTCGCTGACGTCGCATGAAGATCCTGCTCGCTTCCGCCTCTCCGTCCGACGTGCGCTGGGCCACCGAGCACGGACTCGTCGACGGGATCGTGACGTCGCCTGCGCGGCTGGCCGATGAGCGTGCCGGCGACGCACAGGCCCACCGCGAACTGCTCGGCGAGATCGCGCGCAGCGTGCTCGTCCCGGTGCACGCCGGCGTGGCATCGGTCGACGTGAACGACATCCACCGGGACGGGCGCGATCTCGCCCGCGTGGCCGACAACCTCGTCGTCCAGGTGCCGCTCGTCGATGAGGCGGTCACCGCAATCCGGCGCCTGCAGAGCGAAGGCGTTCGCGTCGCGGCGACCCTTGTCTTCAGCGCGGCGCAGGCCCTGCTCGCCGCCAAGGCCGGCGCGACCACGGTCGTCGTGCCGGTCGATCAGCTCGATGCGCTCGGCCAGGACAGCCTCGCCGTCGTGCGCGAGGTGCGGCAACTGTTCGACCGCGGCGGCGTCGAGTGCGACCTCGCCGCATCGCTTCCGCGCAGTGCGGCCGCGTTCACCGCGTGCGGGCTGGCCGGCGCGGACGCGGTGATCCTCGACGTCCCGAGTCTGCGTGCGTTTCTCGTCCACCCGCTCACCGACCGCGGCGTGGACGCGCTCCTGAAAGAGTTGAGCGCGCGCCCGCGGCCGCGCCTCGCGCCAGCATGACCGGGCCGCGCGCGCCGCACCGGCGGCGCCGCTCGGTTGGTCGGTGCGCCGCGGCGGGGCTGCTCTTCGCCGCCGGCTGCCAGGGCGCCGCCTCCGATTCTCGTGCGCAGTCGAGCGCACAGGCGAGCACGACGCCGGCCGCGGCGCGCCTCCCGCAACCGGTCGCGCCCTCGTCCGATGACATCTCGGCTGGGCGGCGGACGGCCATCGTCACGGCGGTCGCGCGCATCGCGCCGGCGGTCGTCACCGTGCAGACCGAATCGGTCGAGCAGACCCCGGCCGACCCGTTCGACTTCTTCGGCCAACGATCCGGCGGCGCGCAGCGCCGCTCGGGGATCGGCTCCGGATTCATCGTGCGAGGCGACGGCGTCGTCGTGACCAACGCGCATGTGGTCAGCGGCGCGCAGCGCGTCTCGGTGGCTCTTCGGGACGGTACGACCTACACCGCGCGCGTCATCGGCGCGGACGAGGCCAACGACCTCGCCGTGCTCAAGATCGACGCGCGGGGGCTGCCCGTCGCGCCGCTCGGCAACTCCGACGGCCTGATGATCGGCGAGTGGGCCGTCGCGATCGGGAATCCGTATGGGTTCGTGCTCGGCAACACGGAGCCGAGCGTGACGGCGGGCGTGATCTCCGCCACCGGCCGCAACCTCGTCGGCGGTGTCGAGGGTGGCGGGGTGAATGTCGACATGCTCCAGACCGACGCGGCGATCAACCCCGGCAACTCCGGCGGGCCGCTCGTCGACGCGGCGGGCGAGGTGATCGGGGTGAACAGTTCGATCTACACGCCGAGCGGCGGGTCGGTCGGGCTCGGCTTCGCGATCCCGATCAACCGGGCCCGCCGGGTCGCGGAGGATCTGCTCGCGCACGGCGTCGTACGGCGCGCGTGGGTCGGGCTCGCCCTCGCCGCGCCTGAGACCACCAACCCGCGCGACCTGCTCACCGCGGGCGTCGTCGTCCGGTCGGTCACGCCCGGCTCGCCGGCCGCGCGCGCCGACATTCGGCCGGGCGATCAGCTGCGCCGCGTTGGCATGCGCACGCTCCGCAACCCGTTCGACTGGGAAGCCGCGATCCTCGATCTGCGCCCCGGCGAGACGGCGACCGTGGTCGTGCACCGCGGCGGCGCGGATCGCACGACGTCGCTGCAACCGACCGACATCCCCGAGGTCACGGCGGCCAAGGTGACCGTACTGCGCGAGCTCCAGCTCGTCACGCTCACGCCCGCGATCCGCGCGGAGCGGCGCGTACAGTCGCCGGCCGGCGCCCTCGTGTTTCAGACGACGCCGCGCGTCACGGCCGATCTCGGCATCGAGCCGGGGGACGTGATCGTCCAGGTGAACCGCACGCCCGTGCAGTCGGCCGACGAGGTCGCGCGCGCGCTCGATGCCTACGCCGCGCGCGGGCCGATCCGCGTCGTCTTCGAGCGCGGCGGCCGATACGCGTTCACCGACTTCCTCATCCGCCAGTGACCGCCCCCCCGCACGACGCTCCGACGCACGACGCATCCTCGCGCGACGCGTCCTCGCACGCCAGTTCGCCAGACGGCGCGCACGCGCGCTATCATTCACCGTTAGGCGCGCGCTATGCGTCGCCCGCGATGCTCGCCCTCTGGTCGTCGCAGGAGCGGCACGCGCTCTGGCGGCGCCTCTGGCTCGCGCTCGCCGAGTCGCAACGCGCGCTCGGCGTCGACATCCCGGACGAGGCGATAGTCCAGATGCGCGCGCACCTCGACGACATCGACTTCGCCGCCGTCGCCGCGTACGAGGCGCGCTTCCGCCACGATGTGATGGCGCACGTGCACGCGTTCGCCGATCGCGCGCCGGCCGCGCGACGCGTCATCCACCTCGGCGCGACGAGCTGCTACGTCACCGACAACGGCGATCTGCTACTGATGCGGCGTGGCCTCGAACTGCTTCGCCGCAAGACGCTCGGCGTGCTCGCCTCGCTCGCCGAGTTCGCCCGGCGTTGGCGCGCCGAGCCCACGCTCGGCTACACGCACCTGCAGCCCGCGCAGCTCGTGACGGTCGGCAAGCGCGCCACGCTCTGGATGCAGGATCTCGTCCTCGACCTCGCCGACATCGACCGGCGCATCGAGACACTGCCGTTCCGCGGCGTGAAGGGAACGACCGGTACGCAGGCGAGCTTCCTGGCGATCTTCGACGGCGACCACGAGAAAGTGCGCGCCCTCGACCGGATGGTGACCGAAAAGATGGGATTCGCCGCGACGATTCCGGTGTCGGGGCAGACGTACTCCCGCAAGGTGGACGCGCAGGTGTTGAACGTCGTGAGCGGGCTCGCCGCGAGCGCGGCGAAATTCGCCTCCGACCTTCGCATGCTGCAGGCGTTCGGCGAGGTCGAGGAGCCGTTCGGCAAGGAACAGATCGGCTCGTCGGCGATGGCCTACAAGCGGAACCCGATGCGCAGCGAGCGGATCAACGCGCTCGCCCGCTTCGTCCTCTCGGTCGAGCCCAACGCGAACGCGACGCACAGCGTGCAGTACTTCGAGCGCACGCTGGACGACTCGGCCAACCGGCGGCTCGCGATCCCGGAAGCCTTCCTTGCAACCGACGCCGTCCTCGTCCTCTACGCGAACGTCGCCTCGGGCCTCGAGGTGCACCCTACACGCATTCGCCGACGCGTGATGGACGAGCTTCCGTTCATGGCCACGGAAGAGATCCTCGTCCGCGCGGTGCGCGCGGGCGGCGACCGTCAGGCAGTGCATGAGGTCATTCGCCGCCACAGTGTCGAAGCGTCGCGCGCGCTGAAGGACGGCGAACGGGAGCGCAACGATCTTCTCGAACGTCTCGCGACCGACCCCGAGTTCGCGGCGCTCGGCCTCTCGCTCGACGAGATGCGCGCGGCGGTCGATCCGCGCCGTTTCGTCGGCCGGGCGGCCGAACAGGTCGACGAGTTCCTCGCCGAGGTCGTCGAGCCGCTGCTCGCCGGAACCGAGCGGGACGCGGCGGACGAGGTGCGCGTATGAGCGAGGCGACGCCGCTTCGCGAGAGCGCGCTTCCGCTCCCGCTCGTCCGGCGCGGTAAGGTGCGCGAGGTGTACGACGCCGGCGGCGGCCGCGTGCTCCTCGTCGCCTCCGACCGGGTGAGCGCGTTCGACGTCGTGATGCCCAATGCGATCCCACACAAGGGCGCCGTGCTGACGCAGCTCACCGCGTGGTGGTTGCGCGCGCTCGGCGACGCGGGCGTGGTGTCGCACCACATGCTCGCGGCGGACGCCCGCGCGATCGTTGCCGCCGTCCCTGCGCTCGCCGGCCACGAGGGCGAGCTCGGCGGGCGCGCGATGCTCTGTCGCGCGGCCGACGTGTTTCCGGTCGAGTGCGTCGTGCGCGGCTACCTGGCCGGGTCGGCGTGGAAGGAATACGCCGAGCACGGCACGCTCGCCGGCGAGCCGCTCGCGCCGGGCCTGCGCGAAAGCGACCAGCTCGATCCCCCGCTGTTCTCGCCGGCGACGAAGGCGGAGTCCGGCCACGACGAGAACATCACCCCCGCCGTCGTCGCCGCGCGGCTCGGCGCCGGGACCGCGGCCGAACTCGAGCGGGCGAGCCGCGCGGTGTACGCGTTCGGCCGCGCGCACGCCGCGACGCGCGGGCTGATCATTGCCGACACGAAGTTCGAGTTCGGGCGCGTGGATGGCGAGATCGTCCTGGTCGATGAGGTGCTCACGCCCGACAGTTCGCGCTTTTGGGCCGCCGACGCGGTCGTGCCCGGCCGCGCGCCGCCGAGTTTCGACAAGCAGCCGCTGCGTGACTGGCTCGCCGCGCAACGCGCCGCGGGCCGGTGGAACGGCGAGGCGCCCGGTCCCGAGCTGCCGCCCGAGGTCGTCGCGGCGACCAGTGCGCGCTATCTTGAGGGCTTCCGCCGGATTACCGGAGCGCCTCTCGATCTCGCGGCGTAACCGCCGGCCCGCCGAGGATACGCCGCGCCGTGAGTTTCGCCCGCGAGGGTCGCCCGTTCATCGCCGTCAGCGCCTTTCTCGCCGTTGCCCTCGTGCTGTGGGCGGCAGGCGCGGGCGGCCTCGGCGTCGGCGGGCCCGGGCGCTGGGCGGTCGCCGTCGTGGCGGTGCTGCTGGCCGTGTGGGTCGCGTACTTCTTTCGCGATCCCGAGCGCGCGGGCGACCGTGGCGAACGCCTGGTCGTCGCGCCCGCGGACGGCAAGGTCGTGCTGATCACCGACGTCGACGAGCCGTCGTTCATCGGCGGCCGCGCGCGCCGCGTGTCGATCTTCATGAACGTGTTCTCGGTGCACGTGAACCGGTACCCGGTCAGCGGCACCGTCCGCCACGTTCGCTACGCGAAGGGCAAGTTCCGCAACGCGGTCTCGCCCGAGTCGAGCGCGGAGAACGAGCAGATGTCCGTCGGGATCGACGCGCCTAACGGGCGCGTCCTGGTCCGGCAGATCGCCGGGCTCATCGCGCGGCGGATCATCACGTACAGCCGCGACGGCGAGCACGTGCACCAGGGCGAGCGCATGGGCCTGATCCGCTTCGGCTCGCGCGTCGACGTGTTCGTTCCGCCCGACGCCGAGCTGCGCGTCGCGCTCGGCCAACTGACCGCCGCCGGCGCGACGGTCATCGCCGAGCTGCGCGCGTAGCCGCGCGGTCTGCCGCATGCGCGACACGGCGCTGACGATCGGCCTCGACGACGACGACCGCGACGACGGTGATCGCTACGACGGTGATCGCGACGACATGCCGCGCGGGGACGGCGCGCGGACGTCGGCGCGCCGCCGCCGCCTCCGCCGGGCGGCGCCGGCCCTGCCCAACGGGTTGACGCTCGGCAACCTGCTGTTCGGCATTTTCTCGATCATCGCGGCGGCGAATCACGAGTTCTCCAACGCGGTCCTGTTCATCGTGTTCGGCGGCGTCTGCGACATGTTCGATGGCGCGGTCGCGCGCGCGACGCGCACCGGCGGCCGCTTCGGCGAGGAGCTCGACTCGCTCGTCGATGCGATCTCGTTCGGGCTCGCGCCGGCGATGATCGTGTATTTCAGCGTGCTGCCTCGCGACGGCTGGGCGCGCTTCCCGGTGTTCATCTTCGCGGCGTGCGCGGTGATCCGCCTCGCCCGGTTCAACGTGCTGCAGGCCGGGGCGAAGAAGAGCTACTTCATCGGGCTGCCGAGTCCCGCGGCGGGCGGCACGCTCGCGACCTACTACTGGTTCACGCAGACGCCGCTCTACCAGCAGACGCGCATCGTCGACCTGCCGTGGCAGGAGATCATGCCGCTGCTCATGCTGCTGCTCGCGGCGATGATGATCAGCAACGTGCCGTATCCGACGTGGCCGCGGCCGGGGTTCCGCTCCGCGCGGCAGGTCGGCGCGCTGCTGCTGATGCTCGGCATCCTCGTCGGCGCGCTCGGCTTTCCGCGGTATTTCTTCTTCCTGTTCGGCATCGCGTACCTCGGTTTCGGGCTCGCCCGCGCGCTCGTGCTCGGGATCTTCGATCTGCCGGCAGCCGACCGGCCGCGCCGGCGCGCCGACGACTTCGTCGATCCGCTCGAAGCGTACGGAACGCCGGCGTTCGACGACGGGCGCCGGCGTCGGCGCTTCGGCCGCGTCGCGCGGCGCGCCGTCGACGACGGCGTCCGAGCGCCCGGCGCGCCCGGCCAACCCTGACCGTTCTCATCCGACCCGTGCAGACGTTCCGCATCGACATTCGCGTGGTGCCGCGCCGCGGCCTCCTCGATCCGCAGGGCAAGGCGGTCTCTGACGCGCTCCACGCGCTCGGCTTCGGCGAGGTCGGCGACGTACGCGTTGGTCGTCACCTCGTCCTCGACCTCAGCGCGGCCGACGAGAACGCCGCGCGCCGCCGCGCAGAGGCGGCATGTGACCGCCTGCTCGCCAACCCGGTGACCGAGGACTACGTCGTCGAACGCGTCGTGGCGCAGGCCGCGGCCTAACGAGGATTCCATGCGCGTCGGCATCGTCACCTTCCCCGGCTCCAACTGCGACTACGACGCCTATCACGCGGTCGTCGACGGCGTCGGAGCGCAGGCCGAGTACGTCTGGCACAAGGCCACGTCACTCGGCGACATCGACACGGTCGTGTTACCAGGCGGCTTCAGCTACGGCGACTACCTGCGCTGCGGCGCGATCGCGCGGTTCAGCCCCGTCATGGCCGCGGTCGCCGAGCACGCAAAGCGTGGTGGGCCGGTCCTCGCGATCTGCAACGGCTTTCAGATCGCCTGCGAAGCGGGGCTGCTTCCGGGCGCGCTCCTTCGCAACGCGTCCCTCCGCTACGTCTGCGAGTGGCGCACGCTCCGGGTCGAGAGCACGGCGTCGCCTTTCACGGCGGGGTATGCGCCGGGCGAATTGCTGCGGATTCCGATCGCCCACGGCGAGGGTCGCTACGTCGCCGACCCCGAGACGATCGCGCGGCTCGAGGGCGAGGGGCTCGTCGCGTTCCGCTACGTTGACGAGCGCGGTGCGCCGGGCGACGAGGGGAACCCCAACGGCTCGATGCACCACGTCGCAGGCATTCTCTCCGAAGGGCGCAACGTGCTCGGCATGATGCCGCACCCCGAGCGCGCGGTCGACTTCCTCGTTGGCGGCCGCGACGGGCTGCGCCTGTTCGAGTCGCTCCTTGCCGCCGTCGCCGCCTAACGCTCGCGACCGTACGTTCCGAATGCCGCCCGTGCTCCGCTCACCCCAGTCCGACGATCGCCGATGACCGACCCGCTCCGCCGCAACGAGGGCACGTACTTCGCGCGCGAGAACGCTGACCTGATCGCCGAACGCCGCCGCGCGCTCGACGCGGAGCGCGAGTCGCGCGAGCGCGAATCGCACGTGATGCGCTGTCCCAACTGCGGCGGCCACCTCGAACCACGCAACCACCACGGCGTGACGATCGACGTGTGCCCGGAATGCGGCGGCACGTGGCTCAACCGCGGCGAACTCGAACTGCTCGAGCACGTCGAGGAAAGCGAGGTGCGCCGCTACATCAACACGCTCTTTGGATTGCCGCGCTGAGCCGCGCTGCCTCACGCTCCCCTCACGCGCACGCCATGCCGAGCACCGCCCCGGTCGCCGCCGTCCAGCCCCGCCCCGGCGACCCCGAGATCACCCCCGCGCTCGTTGCCGAGCACGGAATCACGCCGTTCGAGTACGAGCGGCTGTTGGCGATGCTCGGGCGCGCGCCGACGTACACCGAGCTCGGCGTGGTGAGTGCGCTCTGGAGTGAGCACTGCTCGTACAAGCACTCCCGGCCGCTGCTCCGGACGCTTCCCACGCAGGCGCCGTGGGTGCTGCAGGGCCCGGGTGAGAACGCCGGCGTCATCGCGGTCGGCGACGGGCTCGCCGTCGCGTTCAAGATCGAGTCGCACAACCACCCCTCCGCGGTCGAGCCGTATCAGGGCGCGGCAACCGGCGTGGGCGGGATCCTTCGCGATGTGTTCACGATGGGCGCGCGCCCGGTCGCGATGTTGAACTCGCTCCGCTTCGGGTCGTTGGATTCGCCGCGGGTGCGCCACCTGTTCTCGGGTGTGGTCAAGGGGATCGGCGATTACGGCAACTGTGTCGGCGTGCCGACTGTCGCCGGCGAGGTCGCGTTCGATCCGGCGTACGAAGGGAACCCGCTCGTCAACGCGATGTGCGTCGGCACGCTACGCGAGGACCAACTGATCCGCGCCGTCGCGCAGGGCGTCGGTAATCCGATCCTCGCCGTGGGCGCGCGCACGGGCCGCGACGGGATTCACGGCGCCTCGTTCGCCTCCGAGGACCTGTCCGCGGCGACCGAGGCCAAGCGGCCGCGCGTGCAGGTCGGCGATCCGTTCACGGAAAAGCTGCTCCTCGAAGCGTCGCTCGAACTGATCGCGTCCGGCGACATCGTCGCGATCCAGGACATGGGCGCGGCCGGCCTGACCTCGTCGAGCGCCGAGATGGCCGAGCGCGGCGACGTCGGGGTGACGATCGACGTCACGAAGGTGCCCGTACGCGAGCAGAACATGACGCCGTACGAAATCCTCCTGAGCGAGTCGCAGGAGCGCATGCTCGTCGTCGCGAAGCGCGGGCGCGAGGACGCGGTTCGCGCGGTGCTCGAGAAGTGGGACCTGACGGCCGCCGTGATCGGCGAGGTCATCGCTGACCCCGTGTATCGCGTGACCGAGGGCGACCGCGTCGTCGCCGAGTTCCCCGGCACGCGCCTCGTCACCGACTGCCCGACCTACACGCCGGACGCGCAGGAGTCGGAGGCCGTACGTGCGCTCCGCGCAACCGACATAGTCGCGATCCCCGAGCGCGCCGAGGAGACGGACCCGCTCTGGGCGTTGGGCGAGCTCCTGTCCAGCCCGACGATCGCGAGCAAGCGCTGGGTGTACCGCCAGTACGACACGATGGTCCGGACCAACACCGTGATCGGCCCGGGCGGCGACGCCGCGGTCGTCCGCCTGCGCGGCACCGACCGCGCGGTCGCGGTGAAGACGGACTGCAACGGGCGGCACTGCTACCTGGACCCGCGCGAGGGGGCAAAGGGCGCGGTCGCCGAAGCGGCGCGCAACGTTGCGTGCACCGGCGCGCGCCCGCTCGCGATCACCAACAATCTCAATTTCGGCAACCCGACCCGTCCCGACGTCTACTACCAGCTCCGTGAGGCGGTCGGCGGGATGGGCGAGGCGTGCCGCGCGCTCGGCACGCCGGTGACCGGCGGCAACGTCTCGCTCTACAACGAGAACCCGACCGGCGCGATCTACCCGACCCCGGTCGTCGGCATGGTCGGCCTGGTCGACTCGCTCGCCCACGTCACCCGCGCGACGTTCCGGCCCGCCACCGACGGCGAGACGCCGGCCGCGATCGTGCTGCTCGGCGACAATACCGACGAGCTCGGCGGGAGCGAGTACCTCGCGCGGATCCACGGCCAGGTCGCGGGCGCCCCGCCGCGCGTCGATCTCGACGCCGAGCGGCGGCTGATCGACGCGCTGCTCGCCGCGATCCAGGCGGGCGAGGTGCAATCCGCCCACGACACGAGCGACGGCGGGCTTGCCGTTGCGCTGGCCGAGTGCGCGATGGCCGACCCCGACGTTCGCACCGGGGTCGACGTCGACCTCTCGGCGTGGTCGCACCTTCCGACCCGCGCGCTCCTGTATGCGGAATCGCACGGCCGGATCGTCGTCTCGACCCGAACGCCCGACACGGTCCTGCGGCGGGCCGCTGAACACGACGTACCGGCGCGGGTGATCGGGCGCGTGACCGACCGCTCCGACGGGTTCCGCATCCGTATCGACGATCGCGAGTGGTCGAGGTCGACCGACGCGCTCGCCGGCGGGTATCACGACACGATCCCCGACGCGATGTCCGGCGCCGTGGCGTCCTGATCGGTCCATTCGAGCTCGCGAGACCCGTCCCGTCATGTGCGGAATCTTCGGTGTTCACGGCCGCGACGACGCGGCACACCTCGTCCAGCGCGGCCTCTACGCGCTCCAACATCGCGGCCAGGAGTCGGCCGGGATCGCGGCAGCGACCATCGACGGCCACGCGCATGCCGTCAAGCGCATGGGACTCGTCGGCGAGGGGCTGCGCCCTGAAGAGCTCGAGGCGCTCGGCGGCCCGGTCTCGATCGGCCACACGCGGTACAGCACCGCGGGCTCGTCGACGCTCGAGAATGCGCAGCCCGTGCTCGCCCGGTCGCGCGGCGGGCACATCGCGCTCGCCCACAACGGTAACCTGACCAACGCGGCCGAACTGCGCTTCGACCTCGAGGAGCAGGGCGCGATCTTTCAGTCGACGATGGACTCCGAGGTCATCGTCCATCGCATCGCGCGGGCGCCGCTCGACGCCGCACCGGAAGAACGCGTCGCCGCCGCGCTCGAAGGCGTCGAGGGCGCATACTGCCTGCTCATCGTCATCGGCGATACGCTCGTCGCCGCGCGCGATCCGCGCGGCTGGCGTCCGCTCGTCATGGGTCGACTCGGCGACGCGACCGTGTTCGCCTCTGAGACGTGCGCGCTCGACATCGTCGGCGCGACGCTCGTTCGCGAGATCGAGGCTGGCGAGATCGTCGCAATCGACGCACTCGGCGAACGCTCGTCGTTCCCGCTCCCGCGACACGAGCTGCGCCGCTGCGTGTTCGAACACGTGTACTTCGCGCGCCCCGACAGCCACATCTTCGGCGGCTCGGTCGACCGCGCTCGCCGCGCGCTCGGTCGACGCCTCGCGCGCGAGGCGCCCGCGCCAGGTGCGGACCTCGTCTTCTCCGTGCCCGATTCGTCCAACTCCGCCGCGTTAGGCTACGCCGAAGAGGCCGGGCTGCCGTACGAGCTCGCGCTCATCCGCAATCACTACGTCGGCCGCACGTTCATCCAGCCGTCGCAGGACGAACGCGACCTGAAGGTCCGCGTCAAGTACAACGCGGTGCGCGAGGTGCTCGACGGCCGCTCGGTCGTGATGGTCGACGACTCGATCGTGCGCGGCACGACGACGCGTGGCCTGATCGCGCTCGTCCGCAGCGCGGGCGCGCGCGAGGTGCACATGCGCGTCAGCTCTGCTCCGGTCACCGGGCCGTGCTACTACGGCATCGATACGCCCAACCGCGACGAACTGATCGCCGCGCAGATGGAGCTCGACGACATCGCCGCGGCGATCGGCGCCGATTCCCTCGGCTACCTTCCGATCGACGCGATGCTGGAGTCGGTGCCGTCCGGCCCCAAGGGCTTCTGCGACGCGTGCTTCTCGGGCGACTATCCCACGCCGCCCCCCACCGACCCCGTCAAGCTGCGCGAGGGGTGCGGCTGCTAGGCGCGACGCGCGCCGGGTAGCGGCGCGCCCGGTCGCGGCGCTCGGCGGCTCAGCGCCCGCCCGCCATGACGCCGCACATCCCGCCCGCGCTTCCGACCCCGCTCGCCCCAACGCTTTCCGGCGACCCGCTCAGCGAAGAGTCGCCCTCGCCACCGCCGGCACCGACGGAAGTCGAAGACACGACGTCCGCCGACGTCGGTGACAACGCGGCGAACGAGGCTGCCGACGCGCTGATCGACGCGGCCGAGGAGGATCCGGTACGCCCGGGCGAACCGGCCGATGCGCACACCGACTCGGAGCCGGGTCCGTCCGCCGTGCACGCGAACGGCGTCGCGGGCGAGACGCGGCTCGTCTACTACTTCGGCGTCGACGGCGCGGACGGCACGAAGGACATGAAGCCGGTGCTCGGCGGCAAGGGCGCAAACCTGGCGGAGATGGTCAACCTCGGCGTGCCCGTCCCGCCGGGGTTCACGATCACGTGTCAGGTCTGCGGCGCCTTCCTCGCCACCGGCGACGTACCATCGCAGCTGCGCCACGACGTCGCGCGCAACCTAGCCCGACTCGAACGCGAGACCGGTCGACGGTTCGGTGACGCCGCCGATCCGTTGCTGGTCAGCGTGCGTTCGGGCGCGCCGGTGTCGATGCCCGGCATGATGGAGACGATCCTCAACCT
>DASWUT010000112.1:0-2742 GCA_036401455.1 Gemmatirosa sp.
GCGCTGCGCGCGGGTGGTGACGCCGCGCTCCGTCGCCGGCTCGCGGCCAAGGTGTACGCGCACACGGCCGCCTACGACGCGGCGATCGCGGCGTGGTTCGCGGAGCAGGAGGACGACCGGTTCCCCGAGCGCCTCACTTTCGCCGGCGAACGCGCGCAGACGCTGCGCTACGGCGAGAACCCCGACCAGCGCGCCGCCTTCTACGTCGAGCGGCCGGGCGCCGGGCTCGGCGCACTTCGCCAGCTCGGCGGGAAGGAGCTGTCGTTCAACAACCTGCTCGACCTCGACGGCGCGCTGCTCGCCTGCGAGCCGTTCGTCGCCGACGCCGAGGCGGGTGCGGCCGCCTGCTGCGCGATCGTGAAGCACACCACGCCGTGCGGGCTCGCCGTTGGCGCGACGCCGCGCGAGGCGTACGACAAGGCGCTCGCCGGTGACCCGACGAGCGCGTTCGGGTCGGTTATCGCGTTCACCGTTCCGATCGACGACGACACCGCGGCCGTGCTCGGGCAACTATTCGTCGAGTGCGTGGTCGCCCCCGAGTTCTCCGCCGGGGCGATCGAACTGCTCGGCCGCAAGAAGAACCTGCGCGTCCTCGCCGGTCGCGTTCCGCCCGACGCGCGCGAGCTCGACGTCAAGCGCGTGCGGGGCGGCTTCGTCGTGCAGGACCGGCAGCCGCTCCCGGTCGTCGGCGACGCGTGGCGAGCCGTCACCCGTCGCGCGCCGAGCGACGAGGAGCTGGCCGATCTTCGGTTCGCCTGGCGCGCGGTCCGCAGCGTCAAGTCGAACGCGATCGTGCTCGCCCGCGGCGGGATGACGCTCGGGATCGGGGCCGGACAGATGTCGCGCGTCGACGCCGCGTTCGTCGCCTCACACAAGGCGCGGGACGCCGGACACGACGCCGCCGGCGCGGTGCTCGGGTCGGACGCCTTCTTCCCCTTCCGCGACGGTGTGGACCAGGCGGCGGCGGCCGGGGTACGCGCGATCGTGCAGCCGGGCGGTTCGGTCCGCGACGCGGAGGTCATCGCCGCCGCCGACGAGCACGGCATCGCGATGGTGTTCACCGGCCAGCGCCTGTTCCGGCACTGAGCCGCCGACGGACGGTGCGCGCCGTCGCCATCCAGGACGCAATCGGATCACGTTCGGCCGGTGTCCAACCAGGGCACCGGCTCGCCATACTGTCGGGCTCACCACGCCCTTCCCCTCCCTGATGTCTGCTGCCGTTCTCCGTCCTGACGCCGTCTCGACCGCCTCGCGCGCCGCCGCGACACCGGCGGCCGAGTCCGACCTCGACTACACGCCGTCGTACAGGGCGGCCGGGCTCACCTCGCTCGGCGTACTCGCGCTTTACCTGTTGACCCTCGCGCCCTCCACGGGGATGTGGGACGCGAGCGAGTACATCGCGGCCGCATACGTGCTCGGCATTCCTCACCCGCCGGGCAACCCGTTCTTCGTGCTGATCGGGCGCGTGATGTCGATCCTGCCGATCGCGCCCAACGTCGCGATGCGCATCAACATCCTCGCCGCGCTCTGCTCCGCGGTGGCGGCGGGCGTCTGGTTCCTCGTCACCGAACGCGTGCTCGTCAGCTGGCTCACGCGTCGCTGGCTGCGGATCACGGGGGGCGTGCTGGCCGCGCTGATCGGCGCGACGTCGTTCACCGTCTGGAACCAGAGCGTCGTGAACGAGAAGGTCTACACCGTCTCGCTCGCCTTCTTCGCGATCGTCTCGTGGCTCATCGTGCGGTGGTGCGACGACCCCGACAGCCCCAAGGCGAATCGGCTACTCCTGCTGGCCGCCTACCTGATCGGGCTCGGTTACGCCAACCACCCTGCCGGTTTCCTCGTCGCGCCGGCGGTCGCAATCGGTGTGTTCCTGCGCAAGCCGACGACGCTGCTCAACTGGCGATTGCTGCTGCGCGGCGCGCTCTGCTTCGCGCTCGGCCTGACACCGTTCATCTATCAGCCGATTCGCGCCGCCCAGTTCCCCGCGCTCAACGAGGGCGAGCCGACGGCGTGCACGACGAAGCTCGAGGTCGCCTGCACGTTCAACAAGGTCACGCTCGACCGCTTCATGGCGAACGTGAACCGCGAGCAGTACGGCAAGCCCGATCTCAGCGACCGGCAGGCGCCGTTCACGGCGCAGCTCGGGATGTGGTGGCTCTACTTCAAGTGGCAGTGGCTGCGCGACGCGCACGGCGAGAAGCAGCCGATCCAGAGCGCGCTCGCGGTGCTCTTCCTCGCCCTCGGCGTGATCGGCGGGTGGGTGCACTTCAAGCGAGACCGACAATCGTTCTGGTTCTTCGGGCCGCTCGTGTTTTCGGTGACGCTCGCGCTGACCTACTACATGAATTTCAAGTACGGCGCGTCGCAGTCACCCGAGCTGACCGACGTGCCGCGCGAGGTGCGCGACCGCGACTATTTCTATCTCTGGAGCTTCAGCACGTGGGGCGTGTGGGCCGCGCTCGGACTGGTCTGGGTGTGGGAGTCAGTGGCCTCGCTGCTCGGCACGGAAAGCGTGCGCCTCGGGCGGCAGACGATCGAGCAGCCGCGCGAGCGCTCGTGGATCGGGGCGTCGCCGGTGCTCGCGCTCGCGATCATCCCGCTCGCGGGCAACTGGCGCCAGGCGTCGCGCGCGGGGCACCGTGACACGGCGGCGTTCGCGCGCGACCTGCTCAACTCCGTCGAGCCGTACGGCATTCTCGTGACGGCCGGCGACAACGACACCTTCCCGCTCTGGTACGCGCA
>DASWUT010000113.1:0-3574 GCA_036401455.1 Gemmatirosa sp.
GGCCAACCGGCCGAAGGCGAGCGCAGTGACTGGGGCGAAGTCGTAACAAGGTAGCCGTAGGGGAACCTGCGGCTGGATCACCTCCTTACCGGAGCGTCGAGTACGGCCCCTCGGGGCACGAAAGACCTCAATGGTAGTCGCGCCACGCACGACCTCCTCTCGATCGATCAACAGCCCCTGCGCGCCTCACGGTGTGCAGGGGCTGTTGGCGTTGTACGCCGCCGGCGGCGCGGTACGGGCCCGTCGCGCCACGCCGACGTATACCGCCTCCCGACCGCGGTGCGGCGTGCGGCTGCTCGCTACCGCTGGCTCTACGCGCGGTGCTGCGTCGGGCGCGACGGACGCCTACCAGCACGCGTTCGCGACCACACCCGCTCACGAGAAGCCGGATTGGGAACGCTTCGCCAACAGAGCGCGGCGTGATCGACGGTCACCGCGCACACTTGGGTCGCGCCTACGGAGAGCGACACATACCCGGAGCGTGCCAGCTGCACGGGTGACGGGCGCACGCCGAGGTTCGTGCTGCCCCAGCACCAGACCGCCCCCGCGGCGGTGAGTGCGCAGCTTTGCGCCGTGCCCGCCGCGATCGCGCGCACCGGATCGCCCGTGGGAAGGACAGCGATCCGGCCGGGCGATCCGGCCGTCGCCTTCCCGGACCCGAGCTGGCCGGTGGCGCTCCGTCCCCAGCACTGCACGCGGTCGTCGACCAGGAGCGCGCACGTGTGTGCATCGCCGGCGCTGATCCACGTAGCCCGCACGCCAGGCACTTCGACCGGCTCGGGACTCGCTTCGACACGCGAATCGATTCCCAGCTGCCCGTCCGCATTCGTGCCCCAGCAGATGACGCGTCGGTCGACGAGGAGCGCACAGCTGTGGTGACCTCCGGTGGCGATCGCGATCGCCGAGCTTCCGGCCGGCAGGCGCACGGACGTCGGGAGTACCTGAGGTGTGTGCGCACCATCGCCGAGCTGCCCGAAGCTGTCGTCGCCCCAGCAGCGCACGACGCCGGTGATGTCGAGCGCGCAGGTGTGGCTCGCGCCACCTCGGACGGTGCGGTACACGCCGGCGCCGCCGACGCGAACTGGCGCGGTACGCGACAGCATCGTTCCGTCGCCGAGTTGGCCGGACTCGTTGCGCCCCCAGCAGTACACGTCGCCGAAACGCGTGACGCCGCACGTGTGCGACGCGCCGGCTCCGACTCCCGTGTACGTCATCACGCCGGCAACCCGACGCGGCGACGTCGAGCTCGCGACCCAGGATCCATCGCCGAGCTGCGCGCCGTCGTTCTGCCCCCAGCACTGGGCGGCGCCTTCGCCGGTGAGATCGCACGCGTGACGCATGCCGACGGCAACCAGATCGGGCGTTCCGGACCCACTACCGCGGATTGCCGTGACGACGGTCGAGGCGCTCGGCGATGCCACTCCGTGGTCCGCTGCCGGCTCGCTCGGGCGCGGCGGCGGGTCTGCCGCGCCCGCGCGTGCAACGTGCGGCGCTGACGGTGCGATCGTACGGCCTGGCGAACCGATTAGCGACGCTGCGTCCCCGAATGCCGGTCGTGCGCGCGCCGTGAATGCCGCGACGGCGCTCGCGCCCGCGACGGCGACGCAGGCGCCGAGGGCGTAGGTGACGCGTCGCGTGCGCGTTGGCGCAGCGAGGCGGCTGCGCGGCGAGTCGTTCGTCGACCAGGTTGGCGCGACCGAGTCGTATGCGGGGAGCTGGATCGGACGTTCCGCGTGCGGCCGCAGGGCGGAGCTTCTCTCCACACCGGGGACGTCGGCGGTCACCGGCGTCGCGACGTCGTGTTCCGACGCCGGCGGTCCCGGCGGCTCTACGTCGCGCGTGGCGCGATCGATTGCTCCCGGCACGTCGAGTCGGTGCGTCTGAGCCAGGGCCGGCGAGAATCGCACGGTCGCCGCGTGCATGACCTCAGCTTTCGGTGTCGGAGCGGCCGCCGCGCGCGCGGCGTCGACCGCCGCCTCGTGTCGGGCGATCCTGGCCGGGAGCGCCGCCTGCCACTTCGCGTAGTCGCTGGGCAGGATGCGCCGGTCGAGCTGCACGAGCAGGCCCTCCGCGCCTGCCCAACGCGCGGCGGGAAGCTTCTGCAGCATCCGTTCGATGATGTACTGCAGCCGCCGCGGCACGTCCGGGCGGAACGCCTCGATCGGCGGAAGATCGTCGTGTTTCTGCTTGTAGATCACGTGGTACAGCGATTCGCCGTCCCACGGGCGTCGACCGGTCAGCATCTCCCACGCGACCAGACCGAGGCTGTACAGGTCCGACCGGCCGTCGACGGGGCGACCCTCAATCTGCTCCGGCGACATGTAGAACGGCGTACCGATCGCGGTCCCGGTGAGCGTCAGCGAATCCGCCGCGGTCGACCGCGCGATGCCGAAATCGGAGATCAGCGCGCGGCCGCCGGAGGCGTGCACGAAGATGTTCTCCGGTTTCACGTCGCGATGCACGACCTGACGGCCGTGTGCATACGCCAACGCGTGCGCGACATCACGCAGCACCGCCTCGGCGCGCTCAGGGTCGAGCGGGCCGCCGCGCTGGATGACGGTCTTCAACGTCTCGCCGGGGACGAGCTGCATCACGAGCGTGAGGCCGCCGGCGCTGAGCCGCCGGACGGCGTACACCGACACGATCCCGGGGTGCTCGAGGCCGGCGACCATGCGCGCCTCGCGCGCGAGCCTGGCGACCGGATCGTCGTTGGGCGACGTCGGGCGTGGGTGCACGACCTTGATCGCGACGTCGCGGCCGAGGGTGCGATCGTGCGCGCGGTAGACGATCGCGCTGCCGCCGCGGCCGAGCTCCTCGATGACGTCGTATTCGCCGGCGAGCTCGGCGAGCTCGGCCGGCACTCCGAACCGCGGCATCACGCCGGGCACCCGAGGCGTGTGCTCGCCACGCGCACGACGCCTACCGGTTATGGAAGACGAACACGACCTCGCCCATCTCGAGCCGGTCGCCGTCGACGAGCAGCGGGACGACCTCGTCGGGGGCGAGTCGGCGGCCGTTGTGCGTGACCGGGTTGGTGGCCGAGAGGTTCTGCAACGACCAGTGCTCGTCGATCAGCGACATCAGCGCATGCCGCCGACTCACGGTTGGCGCGAGCAACTGCACATGCCGGTGCGGCGGCCCTTCACTGCGCCCGAAGGTGATGTCCGTCTCGGGCGTGTTGGGGCTGCGCACGAAGCGGATCTCGCGCCCGCTCTCGGGGCCGACGACGACCTCGAGTCGTCCGGGGAGGAACTGCAAGGTTCCCTCGTCCGGGACCGCGAAGCGCAGCGTCTGCCCGTCGGCGAAGCGCGGCGCGGGGAACGCCGACGCTTGGCGGCTCGTTCCGTTCGTGACGCCGATCGCGGTGGCGTACGCCTCCGCCTGCGGCGCGGGAGCGAACGCCTGCGCGGGCACGGACATGGCCGGCGTCGGCCGCACCGCGGGCGCGGCCGCGTATTCTGGCATCTGGGGGCGCGGCGCGGGCGCTCGCTCCGGACGCGGCATTCGCGTCGGCGCGCGCGGGCGCGGATCGGGCGCTCCATCGGCGAGCGGGCCATCGACGCCGAACAGTGGG
>DASWUT010000114.1:0-5383 GCA_036401455.1 Gemmatirosa sp.
CGGTCACGTTCCAGAACGTCACGCGCGCGATCGCGTCCCGGTGTTTCAGGAACACGGCGAACAGTTCGGCGTAGCGCCGCGCCAGCGCGTGCTGCACCGAGTCGGGCAGCCCCGCGGCAAACGGGTCGAGCGCGTCGCGACGCTCCGCGCGTAGCGAGACCTCGGCTCCGTGCCCCGCGGTCGCCGCCGGAAGCACATCGATGTCGAGCTCGGTCACGTTGACTCGCACGCCCGTGGCCGCGAGGGCGGCGATCGTCGTGTCGACCTGCGCCGCCGTCGGCCACGCGAGCGCGTCGTGCTCCTGCGTGCCCACGGCCACGATCGGCACCCCCGCCGCGCGCAGCCGCCGCACGAGCGCCACCGCCCCGGCGCGCTTGGCCGGGCCCTCGAGCGCGTAGTCGTTGTAATACAGCTCCGCGCCCGGATCGGCTTCGTGCGCGTACCGAAAGGCGTAGGCGATGAAGTCGTCGCCGATCGCGCGCCGCCACGGGCTGTCCCGCAGCGAACCGTCGTCGGCCAGCGCCTCGTTGACGACGTCCCACCCGCGCACGCGGCCGCGGTACCGGCCGACGACCGCGTGGATGTGCTCGCGCATCCGGGCGAGCACCGTGTCGCGCGAGGCCGGCCGCCCCGCGCCGTCTTCGAACACCCACCGCGGCGTCTGCTGATGCCAGACGAGCGTGTGCCCAATGACGAACATCCCCGCGCGTTGGCCGAACGCGACGTAGCGATCGGCCGCGGCCCAGTCGTAGACGCCCGGGTGCGGGTGTACGCGCTCCCACTTGAGCACGTTCTCCGGCGAGACGCTGTTGAACTGTTCGCGCGCGATGCGCGCACCGGCGGTGTCGCGCCCCGACGCCTGCGCGTCGTTCACGGCGACGCCGACGAGGAACGTGCCGTGGTACGCGTCGCGGAGCGTGGGCGGGTCGGCGTCGCGCGGCGCGATTCGCACCGCGGCCGCCGCGCCGAACCTGACGCCGGCCACGATGCCTAACGCGGCAGCGAACGCGATGAGGGCGCGCACCATGCTACCGCCCGCCCCCGCCCGCCGCGGGCGCCGGCGGCGCCGCGGTCGTCGGATCGGCACCACGGGCGAGCGCGGCGAGCCACGCCGCCGACCGCGTGACGTAGGGCCGCTGCGACTGCGGCGTCGCGACGTTGTTGTGCGGCGACTCGACGAGGGGCACCGCCTCTTTCGGCGCGTGGATGCCGTTGAACACGGCCCAGATCCCGGCCGGTGCGGCGACGTCGTCAATGAACCCCATCGCGACGAGCGAGCGGGCCGTGATCCGCGGCGCGAAGTTCACCGGGTCGAAGTAGCGCGCCGTCTCGCGCACGTCCGGGCGCGACACGTCCCAGTTGGGATAGCTGCGCCAACGGCCGTGCAGCGCGGCCGTGACGTCGGCCCCCGCCGGCACGTCGACGACGAGCGCCGTCACGCGCGGGTTGAGGCCCGCGGCCGCGAAGCTCTGCTGCCCGCCCATGCTCGTCCCCATCACGACGATCGTCCGGCCGTCCCAGTCCGGGCGCGAGGCGAGGTACTCGATCGCGCGGTAGGCACCGAGGTACATCGGCAGGAAGTAGCTCTCGTCGCGGCTGTGCTGGCCGATCATCGCGTAGTTCTTGATGCGCGCGGGCAGCGCGTCATAGAACGCCTGCGGCATGTCGCTCGGCACGTCGTGCGGCTCGATGTCGAGCGCGAGCCACCCTTCCGCGGCACGGTCGGTCACCCACGGCCGCTGCAGCGGGTAGGGCGGGCTCGCCCACTGGTAGATGACGAGCGCCGGGAACTTGCCCTCGCGCGCGGGCTTCGCGAGCTGCCCGTAGACGTGCGCGCCCTCGATGTTGTTGAGCCGCACCGTGGCGTAGTCGACGCCCGCGCGGCCGCTCTGGCCGGGCGTGACGACGGCGCCCATCGGCACCGCGGCGAGCTGGGCGAGCTTCTGGGACCAGAACGCGTCGAAATCGGCCGGCCGGGGCTCGGCCGCCTGGATCGCGGTCGGTGCGACCGCGGCGCCGAGCCGGATGCGGCCCGGGCCGCCGGTGGCAGGGCTGCCGAACGTCGAGTCCGGCACTGCGGGCCGCACCTCGACGACGAGCATCGCCGGCTGGGCAAGCGAGGTCTCGATTCGCGCGCGCCCGCGGCGCAGATCGACGACGCCCGCGGCGACGCTGTCGCCCCCGTTCCGGCGCACGACGCACGTGTAGGGCGCCTGGGGCCGCGCGCCCGCCGGAGCGGTGACGCTCCAGCCGACGCGTTCCCCGACGGCGTAGATCCCCGTAGCGTGGTCGGGGGTGAAGGTGGGCTGCGGCGCGACCCGGCGCGCCGGCGGGGGCGGCGAGGCGGCCGGTGCCGTGGCGGGTGGGACGGTGGCGGGCTGGGCGGTGACGCGGGTCGCGATCGCCAGCGCGAGGACGAGGGACGCAGGGTACGTCCACGAGGGCGCGAGACTGGGCATGGCGACGGAAAATCTACGCCCGTGCGCGCGGCGCCTGGCTGGTGCGGCGCACCGGACACACCGCCCCGGACACACCGCCCCGGACGCACCGCATCATGAAACGCGCGTTCCTCTTGTGCGGCCTAACCACGGCGCGTATGGTAGCGCCGCCGCTGCGCCCCGGGCGACGCGGCCCGCACCGCACCCGGGAGGGACCATGCGCATGACCTCGCGCGTCGTGACCGCCGAACAGCAGACGATGCCAGGCGCGGACGGGCGCTGCGTCCCGTTCGCGACCGTGCTGCGCTACGAACTCACGCAACTCGGCCGCCTGCCCGCGCCGGTCAGCGGCAATGGCGCCGGCGGCTCACACAGCGCCGGCGCGTCCGACGACTCCGACGCGCTACGCGCGCTGTTTCAACACCTGGGCGGGCTCGATGACGCCCATGCCCTTTCCGCGCTCTGCCTCTCGGGCGGTGGCATCCGCAGCGCGACCTTCAACCTCGGTGTCGCGCAGGCGCTCGCGCGCGCCGGCGTCCTCGATCACTTCGACTACGTGTCGAGCGTCTCCGGCGGTGGCTACATCGCCGGCTGGCTCAAGGCGTGGATGCGCCGCGACGGCACCGCGTCCGTGGTCACACGGCTCGGCCGCGGGCCCGGCGGCGCGCTCCCCGACCCGCTCGCCCCCGAGCCGTCCCCGGTCGACGGTCTCCGCGAATACAGCAACTATCTCACGCCTCGCCTCGGCCTTTTCTCGTCCGACACCTGGGCGGCGGGCACGATCGTGCTTCGCAACCTGCTGCTCAACTGGCTCGTGATCGTGCCGCTGCTCGCCGCGGTCGTCACCCTGCCACAGATCGCGCTCATCATTGCCGCGTCGGGCCGGCACCGGGCGATCGGCGCGCTGTCGGCGATGGCCGCGACGCTCGCCGAGGTCGCCGCGAGCTGGACGGTGCACGCGTACCGCAAGCGGAGCCTGGACGGCCTCGGGCGTGCGAGCGAGGGCCGGATCGCGTTCCGGAGCGTGCTGCCGCTCTACGTTGCCGCCGCGTTCCTCGCGCAGGCGGGGCTCTGGTGGCTGCCGTGGACCGCACCCGCGTGGTGGCCGTTCGCGCCGGCGCTCGGTGCGTGGGCGTTCGCGCTGCTCTGGTGCGTCGTCGTGCCGATCGTGACCTGGTCGTTCCACATCCCGCGCGGCCGCGCGGCGACCGAGTTCGCCGCGCTCGTCGGATCCGGCGTCGTCGGCGCCGCACTCCTCGTCTGGCTCATGCTCGGCGCCGGACCGGGGCTCGTGCTCCGACCGACGGTCTACGTCGTCTGCGCCCTCCCTGCCCTGCTCGGCGTGTACCTCGTCTCGCGCATGCTCTTCGTCGCGATCGCGAGCCGCGCCGACCCGACGGGCAGCCCTCGCCGCCGCGCGCGCGACCGCGGGGCCGACGCGCCGCTCGAAACCGCCGACGCGCTCGACCGCGCCGACCACGACCGCGAATGGTGGGCGCGCCTCACGGGCTGGGTGCTCGCGCTCGCGCTGGCGTGGCTCGTCGTGAGCGTGGTGTGCGTGCTCGGCGGCCACGTCCTCGATCAGGTGAGCGATTATTTCGCAGGAACGCTCGCCACGCTCGGCGGCGTGAGCGGCGCGACGGCGGCACTGCTCGGCCGCAGCGCGGCGACCGCGTCGGGGCGCGTCGCGACGAGCACGCCGACCTCGCCGGTGCGGCGCATCGCGCTGGCGACCGCGGTGCCGCTCTTCTGCGTCCTGCTCGTCGTGCTCGTCGCGCGCGCCAACACGCTCGCCGGACGCCTCACGACCGGCGATGCGGTGCTCCTCTGCGTGCCGCGCGACTTCGCGCGTACCACAGCGTGCGACGTCACGGGCACGGCCGCGGCCGCGGCGCGTGAGCCCGAGGGCGGGCTCGCCACGGTGATGGCCCGCGCAGGCATCAGCGACCCCGACGTGCGCCGCATGCTCGCCTTCCTCGTCGTCCCGGCGCTGTTCGTCGCCGTCGGTGCGACCGCTGGCGCGTTCGTCGACCCCAACCGGTTCTCGCTGCACGGCTTCTACCGCAACCGGCTCGTCCGCGCCTACCTCGGCGCGTCGCACGTGAGGCGACGGCCCGACCCGTTCACCGGATTCGCGACCAACGACAACCTGCGCCTCCACGAACTGTGGCACCCCGCCGGCGCGGACGACGCCGACGCCGCGGTCGAGTGCACGCGGCCGCTGCCGATCGTCAACGCCACGCTCAACCTCGTCTCGGGCGAGCGGCTCGCGTGGCAGCAGCGGAAGGCCGAATCCTTTTCGATGACGCCGTTCTACTGCGGCAACTTCCGCGAGGGCTACCGCGCGAGCTACCGCTACGGCGACCCGGACGGCGTCACCCTCGGCACCGCGATGACGATCTCCGGCGCGGCCGCCAACCCCAACATGGGGTACAATTCGTCGCCGATCGTGACCTTCCTGATGACGCTGTTCAACGCGCGGCTCGGCGCGTGGCTCGGCAACACCAACCCGTTCGGCAACGCGACCTACGCCGAGCCTGGCCCGCGGTGGGCCGTTGGGCCGATCTTCAACGAACTGCTCGGCCGCACCACCGATCGGAGCGCGTACGTCAACCTCTCCGACGGCGGGCACTTCGACAACCTCGGCCTCTACGAGGTCGTGCTACGCCGCTGCCGCCACGTCGTGGTCTGCGACGCGGGGCGCGACCCGGCGTGCGGTTTCGGCGACCTCGGAAACGCGATTCGCAAGATCCGCATCGACTTCGGCGTCAACATCACGTTCGGCGACCAGATCGCGATCCGCGCGCGCGACGCGACCTCACCGGGGCTCTACTGCGCGATCGGCGCCATCGACTATGCCGGCGTCGACGGCCCCGACGCGGCGCCCGGGTGGCTGCTCTACCTGAAGCCGGCGCTCGCCGGCGAACTCGCGCCAGTGCCGTACG
>DASWUT010000115.1:0-16501 GCA_036401455.1 Gemmatirosa sp.
CCACGCCACGCGCAAGGAGTCGTCGGGCTACGCGCTCGCCACGTGGGCGCGCACCGGCGAGCTCGTCGATCTATTCGTTGGCAGCGAGGGGACGCTCGCCCTCTTCGTCGGCGTCGAGCTCGCGCTCGGGCCGCTGCCCGGCGCGACGGCGAGTGCGCTCGGCGCGTTCCCATCGCTCGAGGCGGCCGTCGATGCGGCCGAACGCGCGCGCGACGCCGGCGCGGCAGCGTGTGAGCTGCTCGACCGCACGTTCCTCGACGTCGCGGCCGCGGGCGGGGCGCTGCCGGACGCGGTGCGGACGGCCGATGGCGGCGTCCCCGAGGCCGTGCTGCTGGCCGAGGTGGAGGGAACGGACGCGGCGGCAGCGCGCGCAGGCGCCGAGTCGTTAGGCAGCGCGTTCCACGCGGCAGGGGCGGACGCAGTGTCGCTCGCCCTCAACCCGGAGGCGGAGCACGCGCTCTGGGCGTTGCGCCACGCGGCGAGCCCGATCCTCGCGCGGCTCGACCCGGCGCTCGCGTCGATGCAGTTCATCGAGGACGGCTGCGTGCCGCCGGGCAGGCTCCCCGACTACGTGCGCGGCGTGCGTGCGGCGCTCGCGCGGCAGGGCATCCGCGGGGTGATCTTCGGCCACGCCGGCGACGCGCACGCGCACGTGAACCCGCTCGTCGACACGCGCGTGCCCGGCTGGCGCGAGCGCGTCGCGGCGCTCTTCGACGAGGTGAGCGCGCTCACCGCCGCGCTAGGCGGAACGCTCGCCGGGGAGCACGGCGACGGGCGGCTCCGGACGCCGGCGCTCGACCGCACGTGGTCGCCCGAGGCCCGCGCGCTGTTCGCCGAGGTCAAGCGCGCGTGCGACCCCGCGGGGGTGCTCAATCCGGGGGTGAAGGTGCCGGTCGCGGGGCGCAACACGGGCGGTGATGTGTTGGGCGCGATCAAGTACGACCCCGCGCTCCCGCCGCTCCCGCCCGGCGCCACGCGCGCGCTCGCGCACGTCGCGGCGCAGCGGGCGTACGCCGCGGCGCGGCTCGACCTGCTCCCCGACGATGGACTGGACGTGGGCGAACTGGACGTGGGCGGACGAGAGATCCCGCCCTGACGGGTCGGCGCGCAGCTTTACAAAACAAAGTACTCGACGTATCATCTCGGTCCGATCGTCCCCGGACCCGGAGGTACACGCATGAGCGCCCTGTCGACCCTCTTCTTCGCCCCTGTCGTCCGCCCCGCGACTGCGACGGCCGTCTGGCGCTGGTGGGAGGCGCGCCGCCTCGTCTACAACGTGACCGTCGGCACGGCCGGCCTCGTCGCACTCGCCGCGGTCTACGGCTTTGCCGCCCTCCCGCCGCACCCGGCGCTCGTCCGCATGCCGTGGCAGATCGTCGTCGTGTACGCCTTCCTCGCCAACCTCGCCTACTCGGCCGGTCCACTCGCCGATCTCTGGGCGCGTCGCGTCGGGGGCGAGCGGTGGGGAATCATCGGCCCGACGCTGTTTCGCTACGGGTTCGTGTTCGCGGTCGGCCTGACGCTGCTGCCCGTCGTGCTGGCCGCGGGAAGTTGGGGGGTGCGGATCCTCATCGCCCTCGCCGCGCGCTGACCATGGCGGCGACGTCGGTGAACCGCGCGCCACGCCCGCAACCACAGGCGTCCAACGCCCTTGCCGTCCAGCCGCGCCAACCGCGCCCGGGCGTGCGTTAGCTTGCCGCTCCCGCAATTCTCCGGTCTCGCCCCACGCCCGTCGCCGTGCTCTACACCGCGCCCGTCGTCACCCTCGTCGCCCGCCCGCAGTTCGTCGAACCCGCCCACCTCCCCGTCGCCTGGCAGGGCGAGAGCACCGACGGTGAACGCCTCGCCGAGTTCGCCGGGCGCCTCTGCTACATGTCGCAGCACAACCCCGCGGGGCGGACGACGGCTGAGTACCTCGAGAACATCAAGCGCCAGCGCCACGGCTCCGTGCTCGAGCACGCCACGTACGCCCTGCTCTTCGAGGGCGTCAGCCGCTCGCTCACGCACGAGCTCGTGCGCCACCGCGCCGGCACCGCGATGAGCCAGCTCTCGCAGCGCTACGTCGACGAGAGCGAGGCCAACTTCGTCGTCCCACCCGCGATCATCGGCGAGCCGGAGTTGGAATCGGCGTGGCGCGCGCAGGTCGAGGCCGCGCAGGCGAGCTACGTCGCGCTCGTCGAGCGGCTGATGGAGCGCTACCGGTGGGTGGACGACAAGGTCCACCGCCGCAAGATGGCGCGCGAGGCCGCGCGCGGCGTGCTGCCCAACTCGACCGAGACCAAGATCCTCTTCACCGCCAACGCGCGCGCGTGGCGGGCGATTCTCGAGATGCGCGGGGGCGAGGCCGCGGAGCTGGAGATCCGCCGCCTCGCCGTTGCCGCCCTGCGCGTGCTGCAGGACGCCGCGCCCGCGTTCTTCGGCGACTTCACCGTGTACGAGGCTGCCGACCGTCGGGACGCGCTGGGGGTGACGCACTCGAAGGTCTGAGCGGAAGGCGCGCCTCACACCCCCTGCATGATCTCCTCGCGTCGCTTCGCGTGCTCGACGACGATCTTCCGCTCCACCTCCGCTGGCACGCGCTCGTAGCCGCCCGAGCGCCGCACGAACTCCCCGCGCCCGTGCGTGAGTGAATGCAGCTGCGTCGCGAACAGGTGTAGCTCCGCCTGCGGCACCACCGCACGCACGCGCGTCCCGTGCTCGCCCCGCTCGGTGCCGAGGATCTGGCCGCGGCGCCCCGACAGCTCGCCTAACACGTCGCCCAGATAGCCATCCGGCGTCGTCACCTCGAGCACGTCGAGCGGCTCGAGCAGCACCGGGCGGCACTTCGTCGCCCCCGCGCGGAAGGCGAGGATCCCCGCCATGCGGAACGCCTGCTCGCTCGAGTCCACCGAGTGGTACGAGCCGTCGACCAGCTCGACGCGGAAGTCGACGAGCGGGAAGCCGGCGAGCACGCCGCGCGCTGCGGCTTCCTGCACGCCCTTGTCCACCGCGGGGATGTACTTCGACGGGATCGCGCCGCCGACGATGCGGTCCTCGAACAGGTAGCCCTCGCCGCGCGGCAGCGGCGCGAGCCGCACCCACGCATCGCCGAACTGCCCCTTGCCCCCCGTCTGCTTCTTGTGTCGCCCCTGCGCCCGCTCGCTCGCCGTGATCGTCTCGCGGTAGGCGATTGTGGGGCGCGTCAGCGTCGCGGTCACGCCATGCTTGCGCCGCAGTCGCGCGAGCTGCACTTCGAGGTGCCGCTCACCCATTCCGCCGACGATCGTTTCGTGCGTCTCGGGCTGGTAGGCCACGGTGAACGTCGGGTCCTCGTCGTGCAGCCGGTGCAGCCCCTGTTGCAGCTTCTCTTCGGCCTCGCGCGGCTCGGCGTGCACGGCGAAGTGGACCGCCGGCTCGGGGAACGCGATCGCCGGCAGACGCACCGGGTGCTCGCGCGTCGAGAGCGTATCGTTGGTGTGCGTGTTGCGCAGCTTGGTCACGCAGCCGATGTCGCCCGCGTGCAGCCGCGGCACCTCGATGCGCTCGCGCCCGCACGGCACGGCCAGGTGCGCGAGCTTCTCGGCCGCGCCGCGCGTCGCGTTGAACACTTCCTGTCCCGTCGCGACGCTTCCCTGCAGCACGCGGAAGTAGCTCACGTCGCCGAGGTGCGGCTCGTGGTGCGTCTTGAAGACGAGCGCGGCGAACGGACGCTCGTCGCTCGCGTGGATCTCGACCGTCGCGCCACCTTCCGCGCCAGTGAACGCGTGCAGTTCCTCCATCTCGTACGCGCTCGGCATGAGCTGCACGAGCTCGGTGAGCAGTGCGCGCACGCCGACCATGCGCTCGGCGCTCACCGCGAACACCGGGTACAGATCGCCGCGCTTCATCGCCTCCTTCAGGCCGCCGATCACCTCGTCGCGCCCGAGCTCCGCGCCGTCGAGGTAGCGCTCGAGCAGCGCGTCGTCGGTGGCCGAAATCGCCTCGATGAGCGCGCCGCGGTAGCGGTCGAACGCCTCGCGCGCCTCCGCCGGCACGTCCACCTCGTCGTACTCGCCCGCGCGACCGCCCTCGTGGTACACGTAGGCCCGCCCGGTGAACAGGTTCATCACGCCGCGCAGTCCGACGCCCTCGCCTAACGGCACCTCGACCGGGACGACCTTCGGCGACAGGCGCTCGCGGAGCGCGCGGTACGTCGCGTCGAAGTTCGCCTGCTCCCGGTCCAGCATCGTCACCGCGACGAGCACCGGGTCGGCGCGCCGGACGGCCTCGCGGAACATGCGCTCGGCCCCGACCTCGACCCCGCCCGCGGCCGCACTGACGACGAGCAGCACCCCATCGGCCGCCGCGACGCCCGCCGTTGCCTCGCCCACGAAGTCGTGGTAGCCCGGCGTGTCGAGCAGGTTCACCTTGCACCCGTCCCACTCCGCGGCCGCGCAGCCAAGCGTGATCGAGAAACCGCGCTCGGCCTCCTCGGGGGTGAAGTCGGTGAGCGCGGTGCCCGCGGCGATCGCGCCGCGCCGCTTGCTCGTGCCGCTCGCGAAGCAGAGGGCGTCGACGAGACTGGTCTTTCCGCTCGCGCCGTGGCCGACGACTGCCACGTTCCGGATCTCCGCACTGCCGTACGCTCGCATCATGCGCTCCTGGTCGGGTCGCTGGTGAAGCAGGTGAGCAGGACTGCGTTGGGGGCGCTTAGCGTGCGGCGCGGACCGCCGGCTCGCAAGAGGCCCGCATGCGGCGCATCGGAGGCCTTCGTACCGGGGGCTGCGATACGGGCACCCGGGTTGCCAGGTGTAGTTTGGGCGTGGTCGGCTCGACTGCCGCAGCGTACCGAGCCGAGCCGTACCCGGGCGCGCCCCTCGGGCGCGCCACCCGCGCACCAAACTCCACATGCTGATGCACTTCTCCGCCTGGGTCGCTCGCGCCCGGACGGTTCCTGCGCTCGCGCGCGCCGTCGTGCTCGCCGTCGGCGCCGCCGTGGCCGCGTCCGCGCGCCCCGTGGCGGCACAGCCGGCGCGCGACCTCACGTCGCAGACCAACCGGCCCGAGGTGCGTGAGGTACGCTTCGTCGGCGTGCATGCGGTGCCCGCGGCCACCCTGTCGGCGGCGGTCGCCACGCAGGCGTCGCAGTGCCTGCAGCTCATCTTCCGGCCGTTCTGCCTGTTTTCGAAGTCGCCCTACATCTACCAGCGGCAGTACCTCGATCACACCGAGCTCGCGCGCGACGTCGTGCGCGTGCTCGTCTTCTACTACAAGCGCGGCTGGCGCGACGCACAGGTCGACACCGCAGTGACGCGCCTCAACCGGCGCGAGGTTGCCGTCACCTTCACCGTGCGCGAGGGCACGCCGACGCGTGTGCGCACCCTCGCCGTGCAGCCGTCGGACAGCGCGGGGCGGCCGACCGGCGGCGCCGCGCCGGCCGGCATCCCATCGCGGGAGCTGGCCGGGCTGCTCGCGCCAAAGCCAGGGCTCCCGCTCAACACGATTCTCCTCGACTCGAGCGTCGTACGCGTGCGCGACGCGTACTGGGAACGCGGCTATGGCAACGCGACGGTCGCGCGTGCCCGCGTCGCCGACGACACCGCGGCCCGCGCGGCGGACGTCGTCATTCCGGTCGACCGCGGCCCGCTCACGCCGATCCGCCAGATCGACATCGTCCGCTCGGGCAGCCAGCGCGAGGTCAGCGACCGGACCATCCGCGACGCGATCACGCTCAAGCCTGGCGACCTGTTCCGCCGGAGCGAGGTCGCACGCAGCCAGCGCGCGCTCTACGAGTCCGGGCTCTTTCGCAGCGCGGTCATCGACACCGCCGTCGCGACCGAGGCCGCGACCGGACGTACGGTGTGCGCGTCGCAGGCCGCGGGCACGGCCCGCCCCGCCGCCCCGGCCACCGCGAATCGCGACAGCACCAAGGCGCTCGCCATCTGCGTGACCGAGGCAGCGCTCCGTGAGGCACGCACGAGCTTCGGCTTCAACACCGCCGACTTCTTCCAGGTCGAGGGGCGGTTCACGCACAACTACTTCACCGGCACCTCGCGCCGGCTCGACGTCCAGGGCGTGATCGGCAACCTCGGGGCGAAGGGGCTCTACCGCGCACTGCCGGGGGCGTTCGAGAACCCGTTCCAGTCGAGTAACCTGCCGGGCAACCGCGACGCGACGTTCTTCCTGCCGACGTACAACGTCGGTGTGAACCTGCAGCAGCAGTACTTCGGCTCGCCACGCAACACGCTCGGCCTCGGCGTCTTCGCCAGCCGCCGCTCGTCGCCGGGCGTGTACGTCGACCAGTCGCAGGGCGCCAACGTCAGCTTCACCCGTCGCGTGCTCGACAACGTGCCGGTGTCGCTCAACTACCGCTTCGCGCTCTCGCGCGTACAGGCGGGCGACGTCTACTTCTGCGTCAACTTCGGCGTCTGCGACGCGCCCACGATCGGCGTGCTGCAGAGCCAGAAGAAGCTGTCGCCGCTCTCGGGCGTGGTGTCGTTCTCGCGCACCGACGACCCGCTCGAGCCAACGCGCGGCACGCAGGGGCAGCTGACACTGGAGCACGCGTCGGCGTTCACGCTCTCCGACTTCAAGTACAACCGCGTGTTCGCCGAAGTCGCCGCGTACCACCCCGCGCCGGCGTTCCCGCGCATCACGCTCGCCGCGCGCCTGCGCGCGGGCTACGTCGCGGCGATCGGGGCGACGGCGGCCAACGGCGTGCTGCCACCGCAGGTGCGCTTCTACGCCGGCGGCGCGCAGAGCGTGCGCGGCTACGGTGAGAACCAGCTCGGCCCACGCACCCTCACCGTCGCACCCAACGACGTGCTCGGCTCGGCGACGTCGACCAACAACGGCGTGACGACCACCACGTACGCCTGCCCCGCCGCGACGGCCGCCGCGGCCGGCGGCGGCGACCCGAACAGCGAGGCCGTGCTGCGCGAGTGCTTCACGCTGCGTCGCACCGTACTCGGCGACAGCTACTTCACGCCCCGCGCACTCGGCGGAAGCGCCCTGCTCGAGGGAAGCGTCGAAGCGCGCGTCCCGCTCTACGGCCCGGTTCTCGGCGCCGTGTTCGTCGACGCCGGCGCGTTAGGCAATCGATCGTTGCGCGACCTCGCTTCGGGGACGCTGGCCGTCACCCCGGGATTCGGCGTGCGCTACCGCTCCCCGGTCGGGCCGATCCGCGTCGACCTCGGCATCCGCCCCAAGCTCGTCGAGACGCTGCCCGTGATCACGCAGTTCACCGACTCGGCCGGCGTCAACCGCCTGCTCACGCTGACCAGCGGACAGAGCTGCTCCAGCCAGGTGGGCGCGCTCGGCTGCCGCAACTACCCCGCCGACAGCCTGTCCGGGTTCAGAAAGATCACCGGCCGGCTCGTTCTCCACCTCTCGATCGGCGAGGCGTTCTGATGACCGCACCCGACCTGCCTAACGTGCGGAACGACGCCCCGATCGGGCGCGGCCACCACCCGCTCCGCCGCGCGCTCGCCTGGGTCGTCGGCGCGGTGGTCGCCGTCGCGGCCCTCGTCGTCGCCGTCGTGCTCGTGCTGACCAACACCGACTGGGGGCGCGAGCAGCTCCGCCGCCGCGTCGTCGCCGCGCTCGCCGGGACCGTGCACGGTCGGCTCCGCATCGGCCGGATCAGCGGCAACCTGCTGAACGGCGCCACGGTCCACGACGTCGCGATCACCGACTCCGCCGGCGCGCCCTTCTTCTCGACCGATTCGGCCCACGTGCGCTACGCGCTCTCGCCGTTCCTCTCGAAGAAGATCCTCCTCGACAGCCTCACTCTCTACCACCCCGACGTCACGCTCGACCGCAAACCCGGGCGGCCGTGGAACTGGGCACAGATCTTCCCGACCGACTCGACGCAGCCGCCGAGCAAGGGGCCGAGCTTCGGCGACTACGTCGTGCTCCACAACGCGCGGTTGGTGAACGGGCGCGTGCTCGTGCGTACGCCGTACGCGACGCCGGACTCGGTGCGCGGCGTGCCGCTCACCGCGACGCAGAAGGACTCCGCGCTGCGGGTCGCGCTCGACAGCGCGTCGCGCGCGCTCGTCGTCGCCGTGCCCGGCATGCCCAACGCCTATCAGCGCGTGCAGGAGTACCGTGACCTGACGGGGAGTTTCCCGTTGGTCAGCGTCGCCGATCCGTCGCGCAAGGGGTTCCGCCACGTCGAGGTCGGCTCGCTGCAGCTGACGGGGCTCCCGTTCCGCCCGCCCGCGGTGCAGGTCCGCCAGGCGCGCGGCGCGATCGACCTGACCACCGATTCGCTCTGGTTCCGCAACGTCATCGCCGAGCTGCCCGCGTCGCGCGCCACGCTGACCGGCAACTACAACCTCAACACCGGCGACCTGCGGATCAGCGGCAGCGCGCCGCAGATCGCGCTCGCCGACGTGCGCGTCGCCTACCCGACGCTCCCGGCCGGCCAGGCGAGCGCGGACTTCCGCGCGGCGCTCTTCGCCCACGCGCAGCAGTACACGGCCACCAACCTCGCGCTGCGTCTCGCCAACCCCGAGGGCGGGCAGGCGACGGCGCACGGCCGCGTCGGGCTTGCATTGCTCGACAGCGCGCACGCGCCCGCGCTTCGCGTCGATTCGACCGACCTCACCTTCGCCAACTTCACGACCGGGCTCGCCCGCGTCTTCTCGCCGACGCTCAAGGCGCCGGTCGAGGGCGCGGTCGGCGGGCACCTCGCGGCGGCCGGATCGGCCGAGGCGCTGCGGCTGAATAGCGATCTCACGTTCGACGCGCGCGGGCGCGGCCCGGCTGGCGGCGGGCGGAGCCGCCTGCTCGCCGCGGGCGGGCTCGGCATCGGCGACGACGGCGCGTTCCGCGCCGAGGGGCTGCACGTCGCCCTGCAGCCGCTCGACGTCGCGCTCGCCCGCGCCGTCTCGCCGACGCTCCCCGTGGGCGGCACGCTCCGCGGCACGGCGACGCTCGACGGCTCGACGCTCACCGCGCTCCGCGCGCACGACGTCGACCTCACGCACGTCGACCGCACGGGCACGTCACGCGTGACCGGCGAGGTGGACGTCGCGCTCGCGCCGGCCCCGTCCGCGCCATCGCAGGTCGCCGAGAAGGTCGCCTCGCGCGCCGCCAAGAGCACTGCCGCGCCGAACGATTCGCGTGGCAGGGCAGCGAAGGCGGCCGCGGCGCAGCAGACGATGGTCGCCGCGATGGGCGCGCGGCCGACGCCCGCCCGCGCGCGCCGGTCGACCGCGGCGTCCACGGGCAGCTCGCGCCTCACGCGCCTCGACGCCAACCTGCAGCTCCGCCCGCTCTCGCTCGCCACCGCGGGGCGCTTCGCGCCGACCGCGGGGCTGATCGGCACGGTGAGCGGTCCGGTGCGCGCGCGCGGTTCGCTGACCAACGTCCAGTTCGACGCCAACCTGCGCTTCGCGGGCCCGCGCGGGCAGCACGGCGGCACGCTCGCGCTGCGCGGCACGGCGGGCACGGGAACGGTTACCACCTACGACGTCGTCGCGCAGCCCAACGCGCTCGACGCCGCCGCGATCTCGACCAAGGGCGTGCGCACCGCGCTCTCCGGCACGATCGCCGCGCGCGGGCACGGCACCGACCCCGCGACGGCGCAGGCCACCGTGTCCGCCGACCTGCACGACCTGCGCGTCGACACGGCCGCGGTCGACTCCCTGCGCGCGCGGCTCGCCGTCGGCGGGGGCGTGCTCACGGTCGATACCGCCGCCGTGCGCGCGCCGCGCGCGGCCCTCGACGCGCGCGGCACGTTCGGGCTCGTCGCCGGGAAGTCGGGCACGCTCAGCTACCGGGCCAACGTCGATTCGTTAGGCGCGTTCGCCCGCTACCTGCCGCGCGACACCGGCGCCGTCGCCCCGCGCCCCGCGCTCAACGCGCGCCTCACGGCGCAGGCCCGCGCCGACAGCGCCGCGCACTTCCGCCGCACCGCCGTCGCGGTCGCCGCGGGGGACTCCGAGGTCGTCCACCTCCGCGCCGTCGACACCGTCACCGCCGTGCGCCGCGACTCGGTCGCCGGCGCCGTGTTCGCGGCGGGCACCGTCACCGGCAACGTCAAGCGCTTCGACCTGCGCGGCCGCGCGGGCGCGGAGGGCGTCACGGCGCTCGGCAGCTCGGTGCGCCACGCGCGCGTCGCCTATGACTGGCTCGGCGCGCCGAGCACGACGACCGGCGCGCTCGCCTTCGCGGTCTCGGCGGATTCGGTCCTCGCGAGCGGCTTCGCGCTCGACAGCGCAGACGTGCGCGGCACGTACCGCGGCACGGGCGGCACGGTCGTCGCCTCCGTCGTCCAGGAGACCGGCCGTTCGTACAACGCGCGCGCCGACTACGCCCTGCTCGGCGACCGCAAGGAGCTTCGCTTCGCCGACCTCCGCCTGCGCTTCGATACGGTCGTCTACGCGGCCACCCAGCCGGGCGCCGTCCGCTATGGCCCGCGCGGGCTCGAGGTCGTCGGTGTCGAGCTGACCAACGGACTCGGCGGGCGCATCGCCATCGACGGCTGTCTGCCCGCCACCGGTCCGGTCGACCTCCGCGTCGGCGTGACCAACTTCGAAGTCGCCGACGCGTTGGGCATCGTCGAGAGCGACGTCCCCTTCCGCGGGCTCGTCTCGCTCGACGCGCGCCTCACCGGCACGCAGGCCGCCCCGCTTCTCCGCGCCGAGGCGGCGCTGACGAAGGCCACCTACCAGGGCACACCCGTCCCCGACTTCAGCGCGTCCGCCGACTACGCCGACCAGCGGCTCGGCACACACGCGGTCGCCAACATCGCGTACGGCGTGGTCGTCGACACGACCTACGGCCGGCGAAAGTTCCTCGGCCTCATCGGCCCGCGCCGCGTGCGGATCGACACCACCCAGGTCGCGAGCGGACGCCGCCAGATCCTCGACGCGACCGCGTCGGTGCCGATCAACCTCGCGCTGCAGGCCCCGGGTGGCGGCGCGGTGACCACGCCGCGCCTCGCCGACGCCGCGCCCGTCACCGCCGACATCCGCCTCGACTCGCTTCCGCTCGACCTCGCCGAGCGATTCAGTACGTCGGTCGCCGACGTGCGTGGCGCGGCCAACGGCACCGTCGCCGTCCGTGGCACGGTGAAGAAGCCGGACGTCACCGGCGACGTCGCCGTGCGCGGCGCGCAGCTCCGCCTGGTGTCGACGGGCGCGCTGCTCCAGAACCTCGCGGCCACGGTGCGCCTGCGCGGCGATACCGTCATCATCGACTCGGTCGCGGCACGCGCGGGCACCGGCACCGTGCGGCTCGCCGGCGGCGTCGGGATCACGAACGCCGCCGATCCGACGTTCGCGCTCACCCTCGCCGCGGACCGCGCGCGCCTGCTCGACGACGAGCAGGGGCGCATCGATGCCGACGCGCGCATCGCCGTCGCCGGCCGGCTGAGCCGGCCCGTCGTCTCCGGCAACGCGCGCCTGCTCGGCGGAACGATCTACGTGCCGGCGACCGCGACGACGCAGACACTCTCTGCCAACGACCCGGCCGTCTTCGCCGTCGTCGACACGTCCCGGCTCGGCGCCGCGCGCGCGGCCATCGTCCCGGCGCAGTCGGCCGCGCTCGACAGCCTGCAGGCCGATGTCACCGTCGGCATCGACCGCGACACGTGGGTGCGCCAGGGTACCACCGCCAACGTCGAGATCTACAGCGACGGAGACCTGCGCGTGCGCGCCGACAACACGCGCCAGGCGCTCGTCGTCGACGGCGTCGTCGCCGTCGAGCGCGGCGAGTACGAATTCTCGTCCAAACGCTTCCAAATCCGGCGCGGCACGGCCACGTTCGTCGGCACGCAGGAACTCGACCCCAACGTCCAGATTACCGCCGAGTACGAGGTGGCCCAGGTCGGCCGCTCGCCGCTCGCGATCCGGATCATCATCGGCGGCACGCTGCTCGCGCCCAAGATCGCGCTCGAGAGCGACGCGCAGCCGCCGATCCCGCAGACCGACCTGCTGAGCTATCTCGCGTTCGGCAACCCGACGGGCTCGCTCCCGGTGATCGGGGGGTCGAGCCTGACGACGAGTTCGACCGGCGCATCGCCCGTTGGCGCGGCGGCGGCCGTCATCCAGCAGCGCCTCGTCGGCGCGGCGATCGGGATCGGCGTCAAGCAGGCCCAGGCCGAACTCGGCCGCTCACTCGGTGCCGACGTCATCAACATCACCCCGGGAGGCGAACTCGCCCCCGAACAGTCCAACGGGTCGAGCCAGTCGGGGCTGCAGACCTTCCTCACCGGCACGCAGATCGAGTTCGGCAAGTATCTGCGCCGCAACATCTACGTCGGTCTGCAGACCGTCCCGGAGTTCTGGGCCGCGAAGCCGCCCGTGCCAGGCTTCCGCGTCCAGTACCGGTTCCCCAACTCCCCCAACATCTCGCTCGAGGCCGTGTCGGCGCCGCGCTACTTCCTCATGCAGCCCACCCTCGCGCCGCAAACCATCGATCCCAACAGCGCGCTCGGCTTCTACCTCGTCCGCGTCTGGCGGTTCTGATGCACGGGCGTTGATCCACGAGCGTTGGCGGCGCCGTCAGTGGCGGCCCTTGCCTGATCGTCCGTAACTTGCGGGCGGTCATCGGGGGCCGGCGCGCGGCGCACGGCCCTCCCCTCCCTCAGAGAGTTGCCATGCGCGACGCCCGTTCTGCCGAAACCCCGACCGGGGACGCCACGGTTCGGATGTTCCGCAGCGATGTCCTCGAACGCCTCACCCACGTGCAGCCGTGGGTGCCGCACCTGCTCTACGTCCCGCTCATCATCGTCTGCCTCTGGCTCGCGCCGACCACGCCGGCGCGCACGGCGCTGCTGTTCGCCCTCGGCCTCGTACTCTGGACGCTGACCGAGTACCTGATGCACCGGTTCGTCTTCCACTGGCCGGACGACATCATGAACGAGACGCACGCCGTGGTCGAGTCGCTCCCCCCGGGTGAGGCCGCGATCCCGCGCATGCCGTCGTGGAAGCACCTCGCCTACTTCGTCGGCCACGGCGTGCACCACGTCGCGCCGAGCGAGCCGACGCGCCTCGTCATGCCGCCGGGAGCGAGCATCCCGCTCGCGCTGCTCTTCTTCGCCCTCTTCCGCCTCGCCTTTGGCGCCGCCGAACTCGGCGCTTTCGCGGGCTTCACGACGGGCTACCTCTTCTACGACACGATCCACTACGCGGTGCACCACCAGGGGCTGCCGACGCGCTGGGGCCGCTACCTGAAGCGGCGCCACGCGCGGCACCACTACGTCGACGCCGACGAGGACTACGGCGTGAGCTCGCCGCTGTGGGACCTGGTCTTCGGCACGTTCAGCCGCAAGCCCGCGCGCAACTGAATTGCCCCCGCGCGCAGCCGCACCGGCGGAGAAGTAAGGGAAGAAGAACTGGACGGGATTTACAGGATTTGGGGGGTTGAGCTCGTGCGGGAGAGTCCGTCCCCCGGGAGCCCAGTCCCCACAATCCCGTAAATCCCGTCTAACGCTTTTCCCCCACCCCGTACTCCGCGTACAACCGCGCCATCGCCCGCATCCCCTTCTCGAAGTTCTCGACCGAGATCCACTCGTTAGGCGCGTGCGCGTTCTCCCCCGGCAGCCCGAATCCGACGAGCAGCACCGGCGCGTCGAGAATGTCGGCGAAGTCCCCGACCACCGGGATCGACCCGCCCTCGCCGGTCACCACCGGCTCCCGCCCGAACTCCGCCGCCAGCGCGCGCTTGGCCGCGTCGAACAGCGGCCCTTCGAGGTCCGCCCGCCACGGCCGACCGCCGTGCAACGCCCGCACCGTGACCGTGACTCCCGCCGGCGCCACGCGCTCCACGTGCGCCTGCATCAACCGCTCGATCTCCGCGGGCTCCTGATCGGGCACCAGACGGCAGCTGACCTTCGCCATCGCCCTGGCAGGGAGCACCGTCTTCGCGCCCTCCCCCGTATAACCCGAGAGCAGCCCGTTCACCTCGCACGTCGGACGCGTCCACAGCCGCTCGAGCACCGAGTACCCCGGCTCGCCGCCTAACGCGGACGCACCCACCTCGGCGCGGAAGTGCTCCTCGTCGAACGGCAGTCCGCGCATCTGCGCGCGCACCGATTCCGGCCACGCGCGCACCGCATCGTAGAAACCCGGGATCGCGATCCGCCCCTCCGCGTCGTGGAACGTGGCGAGGATTCGCGCGAGCGCCATCGCCGGGTTCACCACCGCCCCGCCATACATCCCGGAGTGCAGGTCGCCGCTCGGGCCCTGCACGTCGATCTGGAAGTAGGCCATCCCGCGCAACGAACTGAGGATGCTCGGGATCCCCGGCGCAAACATCGTCGAGTCCGAAATCACCACCGCGTCGCACGCGAGCGCCTCCTTGTGCGCCCGGATGAACTCGGCCAGGTGCTCGCTCCCCACCTCCTCCTCGCCCTCGGCCAGCACGAGCACGTTCACCGGAAGCGTGCCCGTCGACGCGAGGTGCGCTTCGAGCGCCTTCACGTGCAGGAACAGCTGCCCCTTGTCGTCCACCGACCCGCGCGCGTATATGCGGCCGTCGCGCACCGCGGGCTCGAACGCGGGCGAGTCCCACAGCTCCAGCGGTTCCGCCGGCTGCACGTCGTAGTGGCCGTAAATGAGCAACGTCGGCGCACCGGGCGCGCCGCGCCACTCGCCGAGCACGATTGGATGCCCCGCGGTCTCGTGCACCGCGGCCGTGAGCCCCGCCGACGCGAGCGACGCACGCACCCACTCGGCCGCACGCCGCGTGTCGACGTCGTGCTCCGAACGCGCACTCACGCTCGGAATGCGAAGAAAGTCGAACAGTTCCGCGCGCGCCCGCTCGGCGTGCGCGTCGAAGTACGAAGCGAGATCGGTCACCGAACGGCGAACGGAAGAGGAGAACATCGCGCGGCGACCGGCGGTTCCCGATCGCGCATCACGCACGAACGCTACATGCCTGCCGTCGCGCGCGGAACGTGCCTTGCTACCTCCCGGCGCGGCGATCGGAGAGGCCGACCGCCGCCGACCCGCTGTCTCGTCTCGACCCGCCCCGCGCCGTCGAGCAGACAACGTGTGCGCGGCTGGGTGGGGACGGGGAGGTGGCCGGGGCGGCCGAGGACGATATGCAGAACTGGACGTACCAGACGAACGGCAACGGGTTCGACACGAACGACGCGAACGACCACGACCCAGCACACGGCGCCGCGGGGCAGCACCCCGGGCGCCTCGGTATCGCCATCGTCGGCCTCGGCGGCGCGGTCGCGACCACCGCCGTCGCCGGCATCACGCTGCTCCGGGCCGGCGTCGTCGGCACCACCGGGCTGCCGCTCGCCGCGCTGCCAGACGCGCTCACCGCACAGCTCGCCCAGTACACGGATCTCGTCTTCGGCGGCTGGGACCTCGACGGCTCCGACCTGGCGACCGCGGCCGCGACGCACCGCGTGCTCGACCGCGACCAGCTCGAGGCGGCCCGCGATGCGCTCGCCGCGCTCCGTCCGTGGCCCGCCGTGGGCTCGGCCCGGTTCTGCCGCAACATCGACGGCGATCGCTTCGGCCACCGCCTCGACGCACCCGACGCGCGCTCGGCGGTCGAAGCCATCCGCGCCGACCTGCGTCGCTTCCGCGCGGAGCAGCAGCTCGACGGCATCGTGATGATCAACCTCGCCTCGACCGAGGCGCGCCCCGATCTCGCCGCGCCCGCGTTCGCCACCGCCGCAGGGTTCGAGGCCGCGCTCGATCGCGACGACGCGGCGCTCAACCCCGCCGTGCTCTACGCCTACGCCGCGATCCGCGAGGGCGTGCCCTACGGCAACTTCACGCCGAGCGTGGCCGTCGACGTCCCCGCGCTGATGGAGCTGGCCGCGGCGTCGGGCGTGCCCGTCATCGGCAAGGACGGCAAGACCGGGCAGACGTTCGTCAAGACGGTCGTCGCCCCAGCACTTCGCGACCGCGCGCTGCACGTTGAGGGCTGGTACTCGCACAACATCCTCGGCAACCGCGACGGGCTCGCGCTTCGCGACCGTGACTCACTGTCGTCCAAGCTCGGCACCAAGGGCTCGGTGCTCGATGGCATCCTCGGCTACCCGGTCGAGGACCACGTCGTGACGATCGAGTACTACCGCCCGCGCGGCGACAACAAGGAAGCGTGGGACACGATCGACCTCGAGGGCTTCCTCGGGCAGAAGATGCAGCTCAAGCTGAACTTCCTCTGCAAGGATTCGATCCTCGCCGCCCCGCTCGTCGTCGAGATCGCGCGCACGCTCGACCTCGCCCGTCGTCGCAACGAGGGCGGCGTGCAGGAGCAGCTCGGCGTCTTCTTCAAGCAGCCCGGCACGCAGACGTTGGGCGCCACACCCGAGCACGCCTTCCCCGAGCAGCAGCGGCGACTCGTCGCCTGGCTCGCCGCCGCGCCACGCACGGTCCCGCTCGACGACCGCGCGCCGCGCGCCGGCCGCGCGCTCACCGCGCCGGCCACCGCGCCGGCCACCGCGGGGCGTTAGGCACGTGCCGGCGCCGCACGGACCGGCGCTGCGGCTCCCCGCGCTCGTCCCGCTCGCCCGCGAGTGCAACACGCTCAAGCGCGTGTACGCGGCCGGGCGGGCGGGTTC
>DASWUT010000116.1:0-5160 GCA_036401455.1 Gemmatirosa sp.
CCTCGCGCAGCGTGCGCTCACCGAACGGTGCCGGCGCGGTGTTCTCCCCCGACTCGGGCTGGCCGTGGCCGGCCATGTGCTTGAGCGTGGCGATCACGTGCCCGGGGCCGACCGTGCCGGTCCGGCCCTGCAGTCCGCGCACCGCGGCGACGCCCAGGCGGCCGACCAGGTACGGGTCCTCGCCGTAGGTCTCCTCGATGCGTCCCCAGCGCGGGTCGCGCGCCACGTCGACGACGGGCGCGAGCACCTGGTGCGTGCCCCGCGCGCGCGCCTCGGCCGCGACCGCGGTGAACACGCGCTCCAGGAGCGCCGGGTCCCAGGAACTCGCCAGCGCGATGGCCTGTGGAAAGCTGGTCGCGTCGCGCGCGACGAAGCCGTGGAGCGCCTCCTCGTGCATCAGCGCGGGGACACCGAGCCGGGTGTGCTCGATGAGGAAGCGCTGGACGTCGTTGACGAACTGCGCGTGCGCGGCCGCGCCGCGCGCGCCGCTCGTCGACTCGCTGGGCCGCTCGATTCGGCCGAGCCCGGGGAGGAGGCGCCGCGCCGCGCTGTCCGCGCTGAACCGCCCGTCGGGGCCTGTCAGGACGCGCCCCTGCACGTGCAGGCTCTGCAGCTGCGCGACCTTCTCGTCGAGCGTCATGCGTCCGAGCAGGTCGCGTACGCGCGTCTCGACCGGCTGTGTCGAGTCGCGATAGGCGGCCGGCGGCTGCGCGCGGGCTGCGCGGACGGTGACAGCGAGGACGGCGAGGAGCGCGCGGGAGAGACGGAGGGCGGTGGACATCCGGGTCTGATCGGTGCAGGGGTGGAGGCAGCCGAAGTTACCGCGTGGACGGCGTTAGCCCACGGGGGTGGGTGGCGCAGGGGAAGGCGCGGGGTCGGTCGCCGTTCCGTGACCGGCCGGCCCTAGCCCCGCCGCCCCGAACGCGTACGTTCTCGGCGCGACCTGCACCGTGCGCCGCGCGGTGAGTCGCGCCGCACGCGCCCGACCGCGCGCGTGCGCGTACCCTGCGCCCTGGCTTTCCATGTCGCTCGTACGTCGCTCTGCCCTCGCGGCAGGCCTCGCGGTCGCCGCGGTCGCGGTGCCCCGGCTGCACGCCCAGATCACCACGACCGCGTCGCTCGCCGGCCGCGTCACGGCTGGCGGCGAAGCCGTCGCGTCGGCGCAGGTCGTCGCGGTCCACCGCCCGTCGGGGACGACCTATCGGGCGACGACGCGCACCGACGGCCGCTTCGTCATCCCCGGAATGCGCGTCGGCGGCCCGTACCAGGTGACCGTCCGCGCCCTCGGCTACGCGCCCGAGTCGCGCGATAACATCGCACTCGAGCTCGGCAACCGCGCCGACCTCAGCGTCGCGCTCACCCGGGTGGCCGCGCAGCTCTCGGCCGTCACCGTCGAGGGCTCCGCGGCGGGCCCGCTCACCGCCGCGCGTACCGGCGCGGCCACCGACATCCCGCGCGCCGCGCTCGCGACGCTGCCGACGATCAGCCGCTCGATCAACGACTTCACGCGGCTCACGCCGCAGGCCTCGCCCAACGGGGCGTCGTTCGCCGGGCAGGACACGCGCTTCAACAACACGACGATCGACGGTGCGGCGTTCAACAACGCGTTTGGCCTCGGCACGGGGCAGCCGGGCGGCCGGACCGGCGTCGCGCCGATCCCGCTCGACGCGATCGACCAGGTCCAGGTGAACGTCGCGCCCTACGACGTACGCCAGGGCGGCTTCGTCGGCGCGGGGGTGAACGCGGTGACGCGCAGCGGGACCAACAACTACGAGGGGTCGCTGTACTACTTCGCGCGCAACCAGCGCTACGTCGGGCGCGAGGCGTTCGGCGCGCGCGTCAACCCCGGCACGTTCAACTACGACCAGATCGGGGCGCGGCTCGGTGGGCCCGTGCTGCACGACCGGCTGTTCTTCTTCGCCGACTACGAGAACGACAAGCTCACGCTGCCTGGCACGACCTACCTGCCCAACAGCGGATCGCAGCCCGTCGGCGGCAACGTCACGCGCGTCTCGCAGTCGGATGTGACGCAGCTCAGCAGCTTCCTCGCGCAGAACTTCAACTACCAGACCGGCCCATACACGGGCTACACCAACGCGACGCCGTCGACGCGGTTCCTCGCCCGCGCCGACTATAACGTCAACGATTACAACAAGCTGAACGTGCGGTACGTCGTGCTCAACTCGTCCGCCGACCAGCTCGCGTCCAACTCCAATTCGTTGGGCTTCGGCAACCGTCGGACCAACCCCAACGCGTTGAGCTACGCCAACTCGGGCTACTCGATCCTCGAGAACATTCGCTCACTCGTCGGCGAACTCAACTCGCAGATCGCGGGGGGGCGGCTGTCCAACAACGTGCTCGCGGGCTACACGAGCAACGACGAGAGCCGCGGCTCCAAGGGAACGCTCTTTCCGACCGTCGACATCCTGCAGCAGGGGTCGACGTACCTCAATTTCGGGTTCGAGCCGTTCACGCCCGACAACCAGCTGCGCTACAACACGCTCCAGGTCTCGGACAACCTGACGGCGACGACCGGCGCGCACGAGTTCACCGTCGGCGCGCAGATCCAGCGCTACCGCTCGGAGAACGTGTTCTTCCCCGGGTCGCAGAGCGTGTACGTGTACAACTCGCTCGCGGACTTTTACGCCGACGCGAACGACTTTCTCGCCAACCCTGCCCGCACGACGTCGCCGGTGACGCTGCGGCGGTTCCAGGTGCGCTACAACAACATCCCGGGGCAGACGGAGCCGCTGCAGCCCCTGCACGTCGTCACCACGGGCGCGTACGCGCAGGACGTGTGGCGCGCCACGCCACGCTTCGATCTGACGGCGGGCGTGCGCGTGGACGTGCCGACGTTCGGCGCGACGGCGTTCACCAACCCGCAGGCCAACGCGCTCACCTTCCGTGACGCGGCCGGCAACCCGGCCCATTACGAGACGCAGCAGCTGCCCGGCGCCAACGCGCTGGTCTCGCCGCGTGTCGGCTTCAATTGGGACGTGCGTGGCGATCGCTCGACGCAGATCCGCGGCGGCACGGGGATCTTCAGCGGCTCGCCGGCCTACGTGTGGATTTCGAACCAGATCGGGCAGAACGGGATCCAGACGGGCTTCACGCAGGCCGACAACACGACCGCTTACCCGTTCAACCCCAATCCCAACGCGTACAAGCCGACGACGGTGACCGGGGCGCCGGCGGCGAGCTACGAGGTCGATTATACCACGCCCGGATTCAAGTTCCCGCAGCAGTGGCGCAGCACACTCGCCATCGACCAGCGACTGCCGGCCGGCTTCGTCGCGACCGTCGAGGGGATCCTCGGACGCGACGTGAACGGCGTGTCGTACATCAACGCCAACCTGCCTGCCGCGCAGTCGGCGTTCACCGGCGCCGATACGCGCCCGCGCTGGGTGGCGACGACGCCAGGCGCCAACCCGACGCGCATCAACCAGAACATCACGGGCGCCTTCGTGCTCGGCAATCAGAACGTCGGCCACAACTACGACCTCGCCGGATCGCTCGAGAAGAACTTCGGGAATGGACTGTACGTCAAGCTCGGCGCCAACTACGCCGTGTCGAAGAACCTCATCGACCCGGGTTCGATCGCGTCGGGCACGTACAGCGGCAACGCGATCGTCACCGATCCCAACAACCCGCGCGTCGGCTACTCGGCGTACTCGCCCGGCCACCGCGAGTTCGGCGCCGTCTCGTACCGGCGCGAGTACTTCCACTTCGGCGCGACGACGCTGTCGCTGTTCGGCGAGAACGCGACGCAGATCTCGCCGGTCACCGGGCAGGCCAACGCGAGCTACGTGTTCGCCGGCGACATGAACGGCGACGGACAGGTCGGCAACGACCTGATCTTCATCCAGCGCGACACGTCGCAGATGAACTTCGTGCCGATCAAGGACGCCAAGGGGAACGTGCTCTACACGCGGCAGCAACAGCAGGGCGCCTGGCAGACGTTCATCCAGCAGGACCGCTACCTCCGCGCACACGAGGGGCAGTACGCCGAGCGCAACGCGGTCTTCCTGCCGGCCCTGTTCCGGCTCGATGCGTCGCTCGCCCAGGAGGTCTTTCGCACGGCCGCCGGTAAGCGGAACGCGGTGCAGATCCGGCTCGACGTGTTCAACTTCGCCAACATGCTGAACCACAACTGGGGCGTGGGGCAGCAGTTCGTCACGACGCAGCCGCTCGTCGCCGCGGGGGCGGACGCGAACGGCGCGGCGCAGTACCAGCTGGCGACGGTCGGCGGCCAGCTGATCAGCCGCACGTTCCAGCGCACGGCGACCACGGCCGACGTCTACCGCGTGCAGCTCAGCCTGCGGTACACGTTCCAGTGAACGCCTGGCAGTGAACGCGTTCCCGTGACGCGACGCGGCCGACGTCGGTGCCGACGGGCGCGGGTTCACCGGGCGCCGCGGTCGGCCGGTGCGCGGCCGCGGTCGGCTCGAAGGGCGAGGCGCACGCGCCGGCGAGCGCGGTGGCGAGCGCCACGCCGAGGACCGCGACGCGCGTCCTGCGGCGAGCGGCCCGGGCGAGCGGGCGCAGGTGGAAAGGAGTCGGCAACACGGCGGAGCCTCCGGGGCGCGGTGGGGGTGTGGTCGGCCGTTGGGCGGCGGCGCGCTACGGCGCGCCCGGCCCGACGCAGAGTGCGACGGTCGCGTTCCGCGGGTCCGCGCCGCCGGTCGCGCACGGGGCGTGCGGCCTGGGCTGCGGCGTGGCGGACGGCGACGCGGTGCTGTCCGCCGCGCCCCGTTGGGCGACCGGCGGCGCCGCTGGCGCCACCGGCGAGCCACACGCGACGGCGCACCCGAGCGTGAGGCACGCGGCGAGGGATCCAGCGAGAGACGCGATCCGCGCGGGGCGCGGCCTAACAACCTGCAGGGGCGAGGGCATGGGGCGGTCCTGGTCCGGCGGCGGCGGGTGGCGGGTCGTCGCCGCGGCGGGGGCGCCGCGGCGCGTTGCGGGGAGACCAGAGGCCGGGCTCGGCGGGCAACCGCCGGACTGCCGGGGAGCGCGCCTCCGTGTAGGTGTCCCATCTGGATATGCGGAACCCGCGACGAAATCGGCTCAGCGCGCGGCGGGCGACCGCGCCGGGGCGCAGGCCGGCGCCGGGGATGTTGACGGCGCGGGCTGCGGCCCGTATCGTCGCGCGCTACCGGC
>DASWUT010000117.1:0-2486 GCA_036401455.1 Gemmatirosa sp.
ACCGCCGTCCCGAGGGGCGCAGCGGCCGCACGGCGGCCGCCCCGTCGCGCGGGGCGGCCAGATCCGCCTCGTCCGCCTTCCGTCCGGCCGCCTCGACCGCGCGCAGCAGCTCGAACTCCGTCCGGCAGCGCTCGCACTGCATGACGTGGTCGAGCACGGCCAGTCGGTGTGGCTCCGGCCCCTCGCGCCGGACGAGCGCGAGCAGGTCTTCGGGCGAGACGCACGCGGCGGGGTCGGCGCGCGTCCCCGGGTCGCGGGTCCGCAGGTGGGCCGCATACGCCTCGCGCAGCTGGTCATCCGTCATGGCGTCCTTCGGGGCGCCACACCCCATTCGGTGAGCCGTGCGCGCAGGTCATCGAGGCCTCGGTAGAGCAAATTGCGGGTCTTGGGTTCGGTCCAGCCGAGCAGGGCGGCGATCTCCTCGCGCGGGTAGCCGGCGAGGTACATGCGCACCACCGGCCGTCGCGACGCGGGGATCGTGTCGATCGCCCGCGCCAGCATCACGCCGAACTCGGCGGTGTCGAGTTCGGCGTCCGGGCCGCCCGACGCCGCGGCGAGCGCGAGCGCGTCGGGCCCCGCATCGTGTGCGTCTGCCCGCCGGGCACGGCGCCGCCGCATGAGGTCGAGCGCCGCCGACACCGCCGTCCGGTACACGTACGACGCCGATACCGCGCCGATCCTCTCACCCGCGGCGCGGTCGGCGTCGCTCGCGTCGTCGTGCGCGGCCTGGCCCCCTCGGTCAGGGGCGTCGTGCGCGCGCCAGAGGCGGATGCGCACCTCCTGCATCAGCTCGTCGAGGTCGGCGTCGGACAGTCGATGCCGCCAGCCCACGCGTCGCACGAGGGCGGCGAAGTTGGACACGACGGCCTCGAGCGCGGCTGACGACGCGGGCGCGTGAGACATACGGCCGACGAATGTACCGACCGCAACTGGCGCACGTCGTGCACCCCGCGCCGGCCGCCATGCCCTTCTCCTCCTCCGCCCCGTGATCGTCGGCCGCGCGCGCGTGACGCGCCGCATCCTCGCGACGGTTGGCGCCCCGGTCGCCTTCTACACCGGCATCGCCGCGGTCGTGAGCGCGGTGCACGTTGCCGGCTGGCGCTGGCTCGACGTGCCCGCGCTCCCGGTCTCGCTCCTCGCCGCGACGCTCGGCATCCTGCTCGGCTTTCGCAACAACTCCGGCTACGCGCGCTGGTGGGAGGCGCGCACGCTGTGGGGCGGCGTGGTGAACCAGTCGCGCACCTTCGCCCGCCAGGTGCTCACCTTTGTCCCCGCCGCGCTGGACACCGCGCGCGACACCGCGCGCGAGACCACGCGCGACGGTGCCGCGGTGGGGCCCGCGCCCTGGAGCGCGGACGGCCTCGATGGCGCGGTGCGCGACCTCGACGGGGCCGCCCACATGGCCGTGGCACGCGCCGCGCCGTCCGTCGCCGGGCCGGCGGGCGACGCGGGGCAGGCGGTGCGCGCCGAGGTGCGCGAGCTGGTGTACGCGCAGATCGCGTTCGTTCATGCGCTGCGCTGTCACCTGCGGCGCGAGGACCCGATCCCCGCGGTCGCGGCCTTCGTGACGCCCGCCATCGCGGACGCGCTCCGCGGCGAGCAGAACGTGCCGGCCGCGCTCCTCACCTGGATCGGTACGCGCCTGCGGCAGGTGTTCGATGGTCGCCGCGCCGACGACGTGTTTCGCCTCGTCGCCCTCGATCGCACGCTGACCGAGCTCACCACCCTGCTCGGCGGGTGCGAGCGGATCAAGAACACGCCCATCCCGCGCCCGTACGACTGGCTGCCCAACGTGATGGTGCGGCTCTACCTGCTCATCCTGCCGCTCGGCATGGTGGCCGACCTCGGGCTCGTCACGCCGCTCGTGACGGCGGTGATCGCGCTGCTGTTTCTGGCGCTCGACGCGATCGGGCGCGCCATCGAGACGCCGTTCGACGGCGGCGCCAACGACACGCCGATGACCGCGCTCTGCCGCACGATCGAGATCAACCTGCGGCAGACGCTCGGCGAACGCGAACTGCCGCCGCCGGTTCAACCGGTCGGCGGCATCCTGTCGTGAGGCGTTCGCGCCCGGCGCGTTAGGCGCCGGGCGGTCGGTGGCCGCGGCCCCGGTCAGGGCAGCGGCGTCGGGTCGACCTTCGTCACCCCCACGATCGCCTCGCCGGTGAGGGCGTGCACGAGGATGAAGTCGTTCGGACCGGGGCTCACCGTCGACGAGGCGTTGAACCACAGCTGCGTGAAGCCGGTCGTCACCTGGTGCGCCGCGACCGCGGTCGCGTACGAGCCGCCCGACGTGGTCATCACGTTGGTCGCGAGGTTCTGCAGCTGCGAGCCGAGCGACGTGAGCAGCGCATTTTCTGCGTTGATGCCCGCCTGTGTGAAGGAGTTGAGCCATTCGCCCTGCACGACGATCCGGCCGCCCTCGCTGCTGAACTGCTTGAGGGCGTTGATCTCGTCGCGGGTCAGCGACTGCTGCGGCCGCAGGA
>DASWUT010000118.1:0-3344 GCA_036401455.1 Gemmatirosa sp.
CTCGGTCTGCATGCGCGCGGCGATCTGCAGCAGCAGCGTCGACTTCCCGATGCCGGGTTCCCCGCCGACGAGCACCATCGACCCCGGGACGATCCCGCCGCCCAACACGAAGTCGAATTCACCCAGTCCGGTGCGCCAGCGTTCGCTCTCCGAGCCGCCGATTTCCCGGAGGCGCGGTGCCGCGACGACGGTGCCGCCCTCCGAGAGGGTCGCGCTCCCGCCCATGCGCCGGGCCGCGCCCGCGCCGCCCTTGGCCGCCGCGATCTTGGGCGCCGCCGTCTCTTCGACGAGCGAATTCCACTCGCCGCACGTCTCGCAGCGGCCCTGCCACTTGCTGTACTCGGCGCCGCACTCCGTGCAGCGATACACCGTCTTCGTCTTCGGCATACCTCTCGGACCCCACAGGCGCGGCTACTCGCCCTGATATTCGCGCCTCGAGACGCTCTCGAACCGCGTGTACTGCTTGTGGAAGAAGAGTGGCACGTTGCCGATGGGTCCGTTGCGCTGTTTGCCGACGATCACCTCGGCCTTTCCCTCGACGCTTGGATCCTTGAGCTGCCCGTTCTCACGCTCGGCGTAGACCTCCTCGCGGTAGAGGAACATGATGAGGTCCGCGTCCTGCTCGATCGCGCCGGATTCACGCAGGTCAGACAGCACCGGACGCCCCTTCTCGGCCCCGGCGCGCTGATCGACCGCGCGCGAGAGCTGCGACAGCGCGACGACGGGCACGTGCAGCTCCTTCGCGAGCGCCTTGAGTCCGCGCGAAATCTGCGAGACCTCCTGCTGACGGTTCTCCGCGGTTGGTCCGGCCATGAGTTGCAGGTAGTCGACGATGACGAGATCGAGCCCGTGGTCGCTCTTCAGCCGGCGCGCCTTGGACCGCATCTCGAGCACGGTGATGCCCGGAGTGTCGTCGATGAACACCGGCGCGTGCGAGAGAATGCCTGCCGCCCGCGCGAGGCGCGGGAAGTCGTCGTCGCGGAGCTTGCCGCGGCGCAGGGTCTGCGCGTCGATCCGCGCCTCGCTCGTCAGCATGCGCTGCACGAGCGAGTCCTTGCTCATCTCGAGCGAGAAGAAGGCGACCGACTTCTGCTCGGTAATCGCGACATGTTGCGCGATATTCAGCGTGAACGCGGTCTTGCCCATGCTCGGCCGGGCCGCGACGATGATCAGGTCCGACGGCTGGAACCCGCTCGTCATCTCGTCGAGGTCCTTGTATCCGGTCGGCACGCCGGTCACTGCGTTTCCGGAGCGGCTCTGCGCCTCGATCCGCTCCATCGCCGGCCAGAGCAACTCCTTGATGCGGGTGAAGTTGCTGGCGTTCTGCGCTTCGCCGATCTGGAAGATCTTCGCTTCCGCCTCGTCGAGCAGTTCGCTCGCGAGCCGCCGGCCCTCGAACGCCTCGGTCACCACGCCGGTCGAAACCTCGATCAACCGTCGGAGCAGCGCCTTCTCCCGGATGATCTTCGCGTGGTACTCGACGTTCGCCGCCGTGGGCACCGCGTCGATCAAGAACGCGAGATACTCCTTCCCCCCGCTCGCCTCCAGCTCGCCGCGCCTGCCTAACTCCTCGGCGAGCGTCAGCGGGTCGGCGACCTCGCCGCGTTCAGACAGGGTGAGCATCGCGCGAAAGACGCGGCGGTGCCCTTCCTGGTAGAACATCGTGTCATCGACGTGCTCGCCCGCGCGCAGGATCGCGTCCTGGTCGAGCAGCATCGCGCCGAGGACCGCGACCTCCGCATCGAGCGAGTACGGCGGTCGCCGATCCTTGTACGGGTCAACCCGAGGCGGCGGCGCGATCGAGAAGTCGACGGGCAAGCTGGACATCCTCCCAGGTGGGGCGCTTCCAGGTGGGATTGCGGAGGAGCGCGGCGGGGTGGTACGTCGCGACGAGCGGCACCCCGTGGTAGAGGTGAACCTGCCCGCGCAACTTGCTGATTCCGAGCTTGGTGCCGAGCAACGTCTGCGCGGCGAAGTTCCCGACCGTGAGGATCACCTTCGGGCGGAGCAGTTCGAGCTGCCGCACGAGGTACGGACTGCAGGCCGCAACCTCATCGGGCGCGGGATTGCGGTTTCCTGGCGGGCGGTGCTTCACCACGTTCGCGATAAAAACGTCCTCCCGGCGGAGGTTAATGGCCGCGAGGATCTTCGTCAAAAGCTGCCCCGACGCCCCGACGAACGGTCGCCCGCTGGCGTCCTCGTCCGCGCCAGGCGCCTCGCCGACGACGACGAAATCGGCGTCCGGCGGCCCCTCGCCGGGGACGCCGTTCGTGGCCGTGCGGTACAGCTGGCATCGCGTGCAGGAGCGCACGGCCTCCGCCAGCCGCTCGAGAGTGTCGAGTCCCTCGGTCGGACCGCCGAACAGCTCGGTCCCCGCGCCGGCCGCGATGAGTCCGACGGGCACGTCGAGACCGGGGAAGAGGTCGCCGGAGACGTAGGCCGGCGTCGGCGCGTCGGACATCGGTGGAAGCGTCGGAGGTTGGTCGTTCGGCGCGTCCGCGTCGGCGGCGCGCAGCGCGGAACGCCAGTCGCCGGTCGCCGCCGCGTCGAGCGACGCGTCGGACGCCTGGCCAACTCGGTCCGCGGGCTCGGGTTCCAACGCCGGGGAGGGCGGCGGCGCGACGTCGGCCGGCGCACCCCCGCCGCGCAGCTGCGGATGGTCCGCGGGCGCGCCAGCGTCGTCGTGCTCCTCGACCGGCATCGCCGTCGCTTCCGTCGCCGGCGTCACCTCGTCGGTCGTCGATGCCTCCGGCATCGTATCGACGGGCGAGTCGGCGGGCGGGTCGGCGGCCGGACGCGGCCGCCGAGGTTTGAGCGGTGCGCCCGCGCGTCCAACGCCGATGACGCGCAGCACGTCGTCGACGCTCATCGTGTCGAGGACGAGCTCGGTCTCGCCCAGCTCGCGACGCTGTTCGAGGTACTGGCGCAGGCGGTCGCGCGCGTTCGCGCCGTCCCCGCTCACGCGGTCACTCCGCGCGCGACGAGCAGGCGTTCGACGCGGTCGAGGATCGCGTCGGCGACGTCGCGCTTGGGCATGAGCGCGAGCGGCTCGGCGCCGCCGGCGGCGTCGAAGAGGGTCACGCGGTTGGTGTCGACGCCAAAGCCGGCGCCGGGTTCGGTCGCGTAGTTGAGCACGATGAGGTCGAGCGCCTTTGCGGCGAGCTTCGCGCGAGCGTGCGCTTCGCCGTCCGACGTCTCGAGCGCGAACCCGACGACGACGGCGTTAGGCCGGCGTGCGCCACGCGTGGCCGCGAGAATGTCGGGCGTGGCGTCGAGATCGAGCGTCAGCCTGCCGCCGCGTCGCTTCAACTTCTGGGTCGCGACCGAGGTCGCGCGGTAATCTG
>DASWUT010000119.1:0-4196 GCA_036401455.1 Gemmatirosa sp.
GACGGTGCGCCAGCACCTGTTCCGCGGGCGCCAGCGCCTGCGCGACACCCTGCGCGAGCGCCTGGGCCGCGCGCTCGGCCCCCCCCTCGCCGACCTTCCCCGGCCCGAGGACCTCCCATGACCGCGCCCGACGACTCCGACCACGTCCTGCGCCGCGCGCCACCGCGCCACGCGCCGCCGTACAGCACGCGCGAGATCCCGGACCAGCCCGCGTACTGGGACCAGCTCGCAACGCGCGTGGGCGCCGGCATCACGGCCGCGGTAGCCGCGGATCGCGCGGCGGGCGCCACGCCGCCGGCCGTCCCACTCGTCATGCCGTTCGGCATCGCGTTTGGCAGGCGCCGCTGGTGCGTCCCGGCCACAGGCGCCGTCCTCGCCGCGGCGGCGGTGGTGGCGGTCATCACGTTCCGGCCCGCGTTCCCGTCCGACGGTGGCGCGGCGGCGCGCGCGGACGCGCCGTCCGCATGGGCGGCAGCGTTCGCCGCCTCTGACGACGCGCAGGCGGACGACGCGCTGGCGCGCCGCGTGATTGCGGCCCCGGCTCCGCCCGCGGTCTCGGCGCTCCTCGCGCGCGGTGCGGCGGCGCGCGCGGCAGACCCTGGAGGACCACGCCCGTGAACGCGTCCGAGAACGTAGCCGCGAACGCGACGACCGCGCGTGAGCCTGGTCCGGCACGGACACTCGCGACCGCAACGGCGCGGGCGGCCGCGCTGCTCGCGGCCGCTAGTCTGCTCGCCTTCGTCCTCGGCCTCGCCGTCGGGCGTGCGACCGCAACGCCGGGTGTGACGGGGCGTCCGGCGCCGCCCATCGCGATGACACCCGACGTGGTCGTTGCGGCGCTCACCCGCGAGCTCGCCCTCGACCCGGCCCAGCAGGCCCGCGTGCGCGACGCGTTCCGACGACACCAAGGCGCGGTCGACGACGCGTGGCGGGCCGTCGCGCCGCACGTGCGCGCCGCGATCGACTCGACGCAAATGGACATTCTGGACGCGCTGCGCCCGGACCAGCGCGCGCGCTTCCGCGAGTACCTCCGCACGTCGCACCCCGGAATGCCGGTCGCGTCGTCGGAACGGCGTCCCGACGACCGCTAACGGCGTCCCTCAAAGATCCCCTTCAAGGCGGGTGCCGGGCGGTCGATGCTGCACGTACGGCGCGACGTGAGGCGCCCCGAGGGCACCGCGCGGAACGGGCGGTGTCAACACGCCGCCGTCCCGGGCGCAAAGGACGTGTGTCTTGCCGTGCTCCCGCGACGCGCGCGATGCGCCCCGCCCCGCCTCCGCGTCCCACGACGTGGCCGGAGGTGGCTAGGGCACCGCGCCGCCGAGGGCCGATCGGCCCGCGCGCCGCGTCGCGCCTCATCCGCGTGCCGACGCCTGCTGTTCCGCGTGCTCGGCGCGCAGCGCGCCCGCGAGGTCGCCGCGCGCGCGTCAGTCGCCAGTCTCGCCCTCCATGTCGCGGTCGCTGGCGTGGCCGTGTGCGCCCAGGCGGTTGCTCGCCGTGGCGCGCTCGAATCGGGCGCGGCGGCGCGCTACCGCCCGCCGCCCGACGGCGTTGACGGCACGGGGCTGCCCGAGCGTGTCACGTTCGTGTCCGCCCGCCACGTCAGGACCGCGTCGGCGGGGCGATGGGACGTACCGCGTGCGACCGCTACGCTGGGCACCGCCCGGCGGACCGCACCGGTATCCGCCACGTGGCGGATACCGGTGCTGCCCACGCTCACGGCCGACGTGCCGCCACGCCGCACGCCCCCCGACGCCTTCCTGCCGTCACCCGTGTCGGCGGGGAGCACGGTCCACGTCGCGGACCCGACCGACAGCAGTACGGCCCTGCTCGACCCGACGAGCGGCGGCCCGGTGTACCCGCCCGCGCTCCTCGCGCAGGGTGTCGCGGGGGAGGCGCTCGTCGAGTTCGTCGTCGACACGACGGGGAGGGTGGATACCGCCTCGTTCCTCGTCGTGGACGCGACCGACCCGCGCTTCGCCGACGCCGTGCGCGACGCGCTGCCGGCGATGCGCTTCGCGCCGGCGCGTGTCGGCGGGCACCGCCGGCGGCAGGCGGTGCAGCTGCCCGTCCGCTTCGCGCCGTCCCGCGCGCCCGGCACGCACCAGTAACGGCCCGTGACGCGGACGACCGCCGTCGCCCGGCCCTGCGCGGCGCGTCCCACCACGGAGTGGTGCCTAACGCCATACGGGCGAGCGTGCCGCCTCGGCAACGGGCCGGAACCGGTCGGTTCTGCGATCGCGAAGACCTGCCTCGAAAACGTCCGCGGTGCCTAACGTGAGACGCCCCGCTCAGTCCGGATAACGGATCGGTTCTGGATGTCTCACGCGCGTGCGGGATCACCCGAGCTGCTCGTAGCGCCGCTCGGCCCAGTCGCCGAACTGTTGCAGCCGCTCCAGCACCCGCGCGGCGTCCTCGGCGCGCACGAGCGTCGTCGTGTACGACACCTCGTCCTTGCGCTGCAGCACGTAGCGGAGCGCCTTGACTGCCGCCCGGTCGCCGTCCGTGGCCATGCGCAGCACGGACTCCAGCAGCTCCACGGCGTCCAGGTGCTCGCCGCTCGCCGATTTCACCTCGCCCGCGCGCACCGCGAGCGCGTCGCTATAGGCGATGGCCGCGTGCACGCAGAGCACGGCGAGCCCGTTGCCGGAGAACTCGCCCTCCAGCGTCGCCATTGCTTCCGCGTCGTGGCGGAACGCGCGGGCCTTGTGCAGGTACGTGCCCGCCTGCGCGCGGTCGGCGCGCTTCGTCTTCAGCTTGCGCGTCATCCGCCGGCCGACGCGACGGCCGCTCCCGCGGCACCCGCTTCGCGCGGCCTGTTCACCGCAGACGGCAGCACCCGGACGTGGCGGAGCGGACCCGACGCGCGCCCGCTCAGGAGCACCCCGTCCGCGGCGACGGCGACGATGAGCGGGTCCGCGGCCCGGTCCCACAGCGCGTCGCGCGTCAGCACGACCGGGTGGACCGCGAGCTGGAAGCGCACCTCCACAGGACGCACGCGGTCGAGGAGCGCCGCGCGCACCGGCTCCTCGTCGTCCGGTCGGGTCAACACGACGAGAAGGTCGACGTCGCTCGGGGCGTCCGCGCCACGCGCGACGCTGCCGTACAGCACGACCGCGCCAGGCCGCGGGCGGAGCGCCAGGGCCGCGCGCTGGAGCGCGCGCCGCAGCCGCTCGCCGAGTGCGGCTTCGGCGCGGAACGCGGGGAGCACCACACGGCGCACCACCTCGCGCCGGTCGTCGAGGGCGTAGGCCGCGGTGCGCCCGACGTCGGTGCGGGTGACCACGCCGCGCTCGACCAGGCGCTCGAGCGCCTTGCGCACGGCCGACTGCTGCAGGCCGAGCCGGCGCGCCACGCCGTTTCCGCTCACGCCGCCGGCGACCTGGCTGAGCAGGCGCAGCACGGTCACGTTCAGCCGGTCGCCGAACACGTCCTCGAGGGGCAGCATGGGCCGGAGGATACGGGGCCGCGGGTGCTAGCGGAGTGCTATCAGAGTGATAGCACTCTGACGCTAGTATAAGCCCTCCCGTGCTGTATCAGAACCCAGGGGTTGCAGGATCGCGTTCCTGCAGGTGCGCGACGGTTGCGAGACGAGTCGTCAGCTGAGCAGTGTCAGCGTTCTCCTTACGCGCTGCCGCGCTCGACAAAAGGTCCGAGCTGTCCGCGGGCCTCCAAGAACTCCCGCTCTACTTCATCGCGCGGTGGCCGTGTCATCCCTTCAGTTACGGTGCGCGCCTGAGACTGGCGGACCCGCTTAAGGCGGGCCGCCCACATACTCGAAACGTCGCGGACGTATTCGGGAGGCATATCGCAGCAGAAGCTGGATGTGAACAGCGGCAGACGCCGGACTCGACCGGCACGGGACCGATTCGCGGCCGACGGCGACGGGCACCCTGATTGGTGAACACGACAGCGTGTAAACTCTACCCCCTTTGAGCGCGGACCTGTCGATCGCGCCCCCTATCGCGTGGGGGACTGCCTCTTAGCCCGGCGAGAATCGCGTCCAGACGCGCGTCCGTCACACGTGCGCCGGACTACACGAGTGGGAGTAGGGCATCGTACGCATCTTCGGCGCCTTCCGCCCGTAGGGTAAGCGTTCGACTTGGACGTGGTGACGGCGAGGGGTGGGCGCCGTACGTTCGCGCCCATGACCCTCGTCATCGCATCGCCTAACGATACCTCGCCGGACGCGCCGA
>DASWUT010000120.1:0-2487 GCA_036401455.1 Gemmatirosa sp.
CTTTCGCGCGGCGCACCGACGTACATATTGGCGCATGTTGCACCCACACCGCGCGCGCCGGACTACCCACGCGCGCGCGTCCCTCCCCGCCGCCGGCGCGACGCCGAGGCCGTTCTCGATGTCGAGCGACCCCGAACGCGATCCCGGTGACCGGCCCGGTGACGAACGCCCTGTCACGGGCACGTACCCGACCGTCCCCGACCCCGACGTCGTGGCCCAGCCGACGCCGGCCCGCGACCGCCGCACCGGCGACGCGGCGCTGCGTCGCGCGGCCGAACGCCGCCTCGCGGCCGTCGTCGAGGGCATGTCCGAGGCGTTCCTCTCGCTCGACGCCAACTGGCGCGTGACCTACGCCAATCGCGCGGCGTGCGACCTGAACGGAACCACGCGCGCAGCGCTCGTCGGACGCGACCACTGGGCGCAGTGGCCCGAGACCGCGGGTGGCGAGGTCGAACGCGAGTACCGGCGCGTCGCCACCGAACGTGTGCCGGCGCGTTTCGACCACTACTACCCGCGCGCCCAGACCTGGCATGCGATCCAGGTCTACCCGGCCGAGGGCGGCGGACTCGCGGTGTTCTTCCGCGACATCACCGTCGAGCGTGCCTCGGCCGCCGAACGCGAGCGCCTGCTGCTCGACAGCGAGCGCGCGCGGGCCGACGCTGAGGCGGCGCGCGCTGAGGCCGAGTCCGCCAACCGGTCGAAAGCGCACTTCCTCGCCACGATGAGCCACGAGCTTCGCACACCCCTCAACGCGATCGGTGGCTACGCCGAACTCATGGAGATGGGGATCCGCGGCCCGGTGAGCGACGCACAGCGCCACGACCTCGCCCGCATCCAGGCCAGCCAGCGCCACCTGCTCGGCCTCATCAACGAAGTGCTCGACTACGCGAAGCTCGAAACGGGCGCAGTGCGCTACGACATCACCACGGTCGCCGTATGTGACGCGCTCGCCGCGGCCGAGGCGCTCGTCGAGCCCCAGGCCCGCGCGAAGGCGCTCACGCTCACCGTCCGCGCCTGCACGCCCGAGGTCGCCGTGCGCGCGGACCCGGAGAAGCTGCGGCAGATCCTCGTCAACCTGCTCTCCAACGCGGTCAAGTTCACCGACGCGGGCGGCTGCATTGACCTCGCCTGCGCCCACGACGCTGAACGCGTGCGCCTCACCGTTCGTGACACTGGCATCGGGATCCCGGCCGACAAGCTCGACGCGGTCTTCGAGCCGTTCGTCCAGGTCCGCACCGACCTCACGCGCGCCACCGACGGTACCGGGCTCGGGCTCGCGATCAGCCGCGACCTCGCGCGCGGCATGGGCGGCGACCTCGTCGTCGAGAGCACCCTCGGCGCGGGCTCGGCGTTCACCCTCACGCTCCGCACGGACGACGTCTGACGCGCCCGGGCGCACTGCCGTCGTCACCCCCGCGAACCCGGGCGTCCACCTCGCGCTCGCGACCCACGTCGCGTCCGCCGCGAGGGCATTCCGCGCATCAGATGCCCCGATTGAGGCCGTGATGATCCGCGCATGATCGCCGTCTGATCGGGCGGGCTACGGTGGCCGCAGTCGTCGCGCCGGCAATGGGGCTGGTGCACGACGTACCCCGTGACGTCCCGAGGCCGTCCGATCAATGAAGATCCATCTGCCGTTTTCCACCCCGCTCGCCGCCGCCGTGCTCTGCGCGGCATCCCGCCTCCCCGCCCAACTCGTCCCGATGGTCGGCTCGCACCCGGCCATCCTCAGCGTCGGCGCCGCCGGCGGCTTCACCGTTCCGACCAAGAACGCCGACACGCCCACCCGCGTCGGTCCCAACGGCGAGGGCTACGTGCTCCTGCACCTGCCCGGCCTGCCGGCGTTCCGCTTCAACATCGGGTACCAGAAGCAGACGTTCCGCGACGTGCTCGGCATCCCGTCGCTCCCCGGCGGCCCGAGCGCCGGCGCATCGCTGACGAGCGTCGAGAAGGATCGCTCGCGGCAGATGCTGAGCGCTGTCGGCGGCATCACGCTCCCGCTCTTCCACATCGGACCGGTGAGTCCGTACCTCACGGCCGGGCTCGGCGCGTTCCACATCAACACCCCGGCCGACACGGCCGTCGCGCCCTCCACCGCCGGACCAGCGCAGATCGCGACCGCGCCCGCCCAGTCGCAGGTGAGCTTCGGGATCGACGGCGGCGCCGGGCTCGCCCTCGCCCTCGGCCGCATCAGCGCCTTCGCCGAAGGCCGCGTGCAGAACGTCTACTCGAACAGCGGCGTCATCCGCAGCGCGCACCAGATCAAGGCCGTCCCCATCGCCGTCGGCATCAGCCTCGGCCTGTTCTGAACGCCGCGCCCATGCCTTCCCTCATCCGTGCGGAGGTAACCATCACGTCCTACTGATCTTCCCAGCACGGCACCACCGTCCCCGCGGTCGCGGCTCCCCCGCCCCGCGCCGACCACATGAATGGGTCGCGCCACATCGCTGGCGCGCCCCATTCACTGCATTTCACCCCCGCCCCCCA
>DASWUT010000121.1:0-3035 GCA_036401455.1 Gemmatirosa sp.
GCTGTGCGGTGTAGCGGTTCTGGTCGTCGGACACCTCGGTTCGTCCGGTCCCGCGCCACACGAGGCGGTTGGTCCGCCGATCGATCACGTCGATGACCACGGTGCCCTGGTTCACCTGACGGACCTCCTGCTCCTCGCGCGGGCCCCACCACCGCCGGTACGGATAGCCGTAGTCGACCGTCGACACGTCGAGCGCCTTGCGCGCGGCGGCGTAGTACGCCACGGAGAAGTCTGCCTGCGGGCCCCCGGGCGCATATCCCTTGGCGACGAGCGCCTGGCGCAGGTCGTCGCGCAGCGCGCGGTTGGTGATCGAGTTGTCGACCATCGGGTCGTCCCCCGACGCCGGATTCACGTCGCGCGGGCGGGGCGAGAGGATGTTGAACGTGTGATAGCTGCCGAACTGCGCCTCGGGCGCGACGGTCGTGTTGACGCGCACGGAGGGCGTCGACGCGCACCCCGTCCCGACCGCCGCGAGGGCGGCGGCGGCGACGACGGCGCGGAACCGGAGTTGTGCCATGAGAACGTTCCGAAATCGTGAGAGGATCGGGCGGAAACGCTCTTCGCGCCCCCGCCCCGCCTGATTGCGGTCATCCCCTGCGCAGCCCGCGCGCCGGGAGCACATGCCGGCTGCGAATGTTTGGCGCAAAGCCTTCTTAACGCGCGCTGCGTCCTCTCTCCCACCGTCGCCGCCCACGTCCGCGCACGTCCGCAGGCCCACGACTTTGCTTCAGGATGTCGTTTCCGCCTCGTGATCGCTCCGCCGTCGACCGCCGGCTCGCGGTTCGCCCGCCTGCCGTTCGCCGGCCAGCGGCGGTCGCGCCGCGTGGTCCGGATCGGCCGGGTCGAACTCGGCTGGCACGTCCACCGGATCGACCGGCAGCCAGAGCGTGAACGTCGAGCCCCGGCCTGGTGCGCTCTCCAGGGTGAGGTCGCCGCCGAGCAGTTGGGCGAGGCGGCGCGAGATGGCGAGGCCGAGTCCGGTGCCGCGGTCCGCGCCATCGCCCGTGCGCGGGCCGAGCTGTTCGAACTCGTCGAAGATCCGCGCCTGGTCGCTCGGGCGGATGCCGACGCCGGTATCGACGACCTGCAGGGCGATCCACGGAACCACCGCCGCCGTCGCGGTCGAGGGCAGGTCGACGGGCGCCGAGTGCCGGCCCGGGAGTAGTCGCCGCATACCGGCGCGGATGGCCGTGTGCGGCGTCGGCCGCGGCGCGAACGGCGGCGCACCGCCCGTCGCCTCGACGAGCGACGCCCGTACCGCGACGCGCCCGCCACTCGGGGTGAACTTGACCGCATTGCCGAGCAGGTTGACGAGCACCTGGCGAACATGGAGCGGGTCGCTGCGCAGGCGCGGTAGCGCGTGCGGCACGGCGATGGAGAGCGCGAGCCCCTTGTCCTGCACGAGCGACTCGATCTCGCCCGCGACCTCGAGCACGAAAGGGCGGAGGGCGACCGACTCGGTGTGCACCTCGAGGCGGCCCGCGGCGATCCGGGCGAGGTCGAGGATCTGGTCCACGATGTGGCGCAGGTGGGTGGCCGCGGTCGCAATCCGCCGCACCGGCCCGATCTGCGCCGGGGCCAGCTCACCGTACACCCCATCCTGCATCAGCTCTGCGAATCCGACGACCGCGTTGAGCGGCGTGCGCAGTTCGTGCGAGACGTTGGCGAGGAACTCGCTCTTCGCGCGGTTGGCGCGGATCAGCTCCGCCGACAGCCGCTCGAGCTCGGTCGCGCGCGCGGCGGCGCGGCGGCGCATGCGCTCGCCGTGGACGAGGCCGACGACGAGCGCGCCCAGCGCGGCGGCGCCCAGCAGCCAGCTGGCGGTGCGATACCGGACGACGACGTCGGCGCCGGCAGGCGGGAGTGCGTCGGCGGCGGCGGTGAGGCCGCGGTTCGCGATCCAGAGTGCCGCAACGACGGCGACGCACGACGCGACGAGGGCGAGGGCCGCCGCGCGCGCCGCGTCCGCGTACGATGCCGTTCCCGAGCGCACGGCCCGCTCCGCGGCATCGTCGTGGGGAGGAAGGGCGGGCGAGTGCACCGATCGGCGAGCGGGAGGGCCGGACGCGAACGCCCGTGACGCGAACGCCCGTGATGTGGACGCCCGTAATGGGGACGCCCGTGACGTGGACGCCGCAAGAACCAAACACCGGACGAACGTTGTCAACGGGAACGGCCGTCCGTAAGCTCCCCGCGGCGCCGAGCGTCGGACGCCCTTCCCCGATCCCGTCTGCATGTTCACGCCACCCGCAGAGCCCGCTACCGTCGCCCACCGCCGCGCGCAGCTCGCCGACCTGCTCGCCGTCCGATCGGCGCGGCGGGGCACGTTCACCCTCGCGTCCGGCCGCACGTCGGATCTCTACATCGACGCGCGCCTGACGACGATGAGCCCCGATGGCCTCGCGCTCATCGGCCCGCTCGCGCTCGACCTGCTGGCTGAGTCCGGGTGGGCGGTCGATGCCGTCGGCGGCCTCACCCTCGGTGCCGATCCGATCGCCTACGCGATCGCGTACGCGAGCACCGTCGCACGGCCCGCCGCGGCGTGGGTGCGCGCGTTCACGGTCCGCAAGCAGCCCAAGGCGCACGGCACCGGTCAGCGCATCGAAGGCCCGTTTCAGCCGACCGACCGGGTGGCGGTCGTCGAGGACGTCGTCACGACGGGCGGGTCCGCGCTGCAGGCGGTCGACGCCGTGCGCGCGGCCGGGGCGACGGTCGTCGGCGTGCTCGCCGTCGTCGACCGGGAGGAGGGCGGCCGCGAGGCGATCGAGCGGGCGACGGGCGTGCCGGTTCTGTCGATCGTCAGCGCCCGCGACGTCGTCAGGCGCCTCGACTCGCCGGGGTGACCGCGTCCGCGTCGATGGACGGGCTCGGCGCGACGGCGAGCTCGCTGTCCGCGACGGGAAGCCACAGGTAGAGCGCCTCCGCGTCGGCGAGCGACTCGGGCGGATCGGCTGGCGCGTCTGCGGGCGCGTCTGCGGGCGCGTCTGCGGGCGCGTCTGCGGGCGCGTCTGCGGGCGCGTGGGGAGTTGGTGTCG
>DASWUT010000122.1:0-2249 GCA_036401455.1 Gemmatirosa sp.
CCTGCGCACGTTGGGCCGCATCGCGGCCGCGCTCGACCACGTGATCATCAAGGAGGACGAGAACGGGCGCGGGCGTCCGGCCGGCGAAATCGCGCGACTGATCCGCGAGGGCCTGCTGGCCGGCGGGCGCGCGGCGGAGGACATCGAGATCGTGCTCGACGAGCGCGACGCGGTGCTCCGCGCACTCGAGATCCTCGAGGATGGGGACCTCGCGCTCGTACTCGCGAACGATGTCAGCGGGGTGCTCGACCTGCTCGCGCAGCGGGGGGCGACGGCGTAGGCCGTGCCCCCTGGAATCCGCTAACGCGCCGCGCCCAACCGCTCCTCGGCTTCGTCCGCCGCCCCGCACGCGGGGCGGCGCTCGGCGAAGTCGAACGTGTCGCCGACGTTGAGCAGGTGGAGCCGCAGGCCGAACACCGAGAGCGTGCGGTGGCGTGATTCCTCGACGACGTTGCTGTGCGTCACGTCGCGCCCGTCGAGCACGTAGACGCCCCCGGCACCGAGGACCGTGAACCCGCGGTGGCCGTCGCAGACGATCGCGGTGTTCTCGTCGATGCCGATGCCGAGGATGCGCGGGTTCTGCGCGACGGCGCCGATCAGCCGGCCGATGCGCCCGCGCTCGGCGAAGTGCTGATCGACGATCACGCCCGGGAGGAACCCGAACCCCGGCGCCATCACGACCGCGTCGGCCACGCGCGGCGACGCGGCACTGTCGCCCGTGACGAGCATCGTCTCGGTCACGACCGACGCGCCCGCTGACGTTCCGGCCACGCAGCCGCCGCGCTCGTAGAGTTCTCGGACCGACTGGTAGACCGGCGTGTCGCCCAACTGACTCGTGAGTTTGAGCTGATTGCCGCCGGTGAAGAACACGACGCTCGCGCCGTCGAGGACGCGCACGCGCTCGGGGTCCCGTGCGTCCTCGCGCGTGTCGACGTGCAGGTGGCGCACGTCGCGGACGCCGAGGTCGCGAAAGACCGGCTCGTAGTCGCCCCACAGCTCGTCGGGCAGGTTGCTCGCGGCGGTCACGACGACGAGCGCGCCGTCCTGGGCCCGCTCGGCGAGCGCTCGCAGGATGAGGCGGTCGTCCTTCTTGTCCTCATGCCCGCCGATGATGACGAGGGTGCCGGCACCGGAGGCGCCGTCGGAGCTGCTACGGAGGAACATGGAAGTGTGAGGGATGCAGGGAATACGCGAGGCGCGTCAGTGCTTCTGCCCGGTGACGTCGAGCCGGCGCCGGCTCGTCTCGAGCCAGCCTTCGTGCTGCACCAGCCGGCCGTCGTCGACCATCCGTCGCCCGCGCGCCCAGACGTGGACCACGTCGAGCGAATCACGGCGCAGAACGAGCACGTCGGCATCAGCGCCGGGCGCGACGCGTCCCTTCTGCGTCAGCTTCAGCACCGTCGCCGTGTTGGACGTGACGAGCGGAAGCATGCGGTCGAGCGGGAGACCGTGGCGCAGCACGCAGTCGCGCCACTCCGAGGCGAGCATCGCCGGGCTGCTCGCGCCGGTGTCCGACGACACGGTCAGGCGGTCCGGGTGCCCACCGTGGTCGAACCAGTACGTCACCCAACGCGCGAGGTCGCCCTCGACCGTGTCCATGTCGCAGTGGCTGCCGCGCGCGGCGAGGGCGATCGCCTCGTCCATCAGCGCCTCGGTGCGCTCGATGTGCGTCGGATAGAGCATTTCGGGCGTGACCGGATACTCGCCGTCGAGCAACTCGCGCAGGCGCTTGAGGCGCTGGTCGTGACCGCCGGTGTGAAAGTGCGTCACGCCCGCCTTGCGGCTCAGGATGCCGCCAACGTGCGTGTCGAGGACGAGCCTGGCCAGCTCGGGAGCCGACGGGTCGACGCTGCGGTGGTCGGCGATCGCGATCTCGCCCGCGCCGATCACCTCCTCGATGAACATCATGTCGTTGCGGATCGAACCGGTCACCGTCGTCGGCGGCACGTTGTAGCCGCCCGACCAGCAGTACGCCGACAGTCCTTCCTCCCTCAGCCCCTTCACGCGGGCGAGGAGGCCGGCCATGGTCTTCATCGTCGTGTCCACGCCGAGCGCGCCGACGACGGTCGTGATACCGTTGGGCACGATCTCGCTCAGTAGCACCATCGGCGTCTGCGTGCTGAAGCCCTGCTCGCCGGAGCCGCCGAGCAGGTGCTCGTGCGGATCGACGAAGCCCGGCGTGACGACACACCCCGTGGCGTCGACGACGGCGAGCTCGAGCCCGATGGCCTCGACCGCGTGGCGGTCCA
>DASWUT010000123.1:0-1996 GCA_036401455.1 Gemmatirosa sp.
CTCGCCTCGCCCGCCCTGCGGGACCGGCACGCGCGCGGCCGTGGCCCGCGCGACGAGCGCGTCGAGCGTTTCGCCGTTCTCGCGCGTCGCCCAGCCGAGCGCGAGTGCGCCCGGCGCCTTGTTGAAGGCGAGCAGCTGCAGGCGCCGCGCGACGCGGTTGGTGTCGCGCTCGCCGGCGCCGGGGACGAGGACGAGGAACTCGTCGTCGTCCAGCCGCACGAGCGGCTCGGTGCCGCGAACGTGGCGCATGAGGAAGCGCGCCGTCTGCACCCTGAGCGCGTCGCGCAGCACGTCGTCCGGCACCCCATGGTCGTCGCCCGCCGAACCCTCGCCCTCGACGAGGATCACGATCGCGCCGACCGGGCCGCAGTTCCCCGTCAGGCGTGCCTCGAGCGCGGCCAGATGCGAGCGCTGCAGACACCCCGTGAGCGGGTCGCGTGCCCCGACGAGTGCGGCGGGATCGGCGAGCGGGTGCAGGGGTTCGTGGACGACGGTGCGCCCGTGTTCGGGGACCGAGTGCAGGACGACGGCGGGCTGCGACATGACGGGCGTGGATGACGACACGGGCGACACCTCGCTGGAACGGGGTGCGGGAATGTGCGCGTGGGACCGCCGCACGGCAAAGGGCAAACTCGCGGTCGCGCGCGGGGTATCTCTCTCGTGTCTTCGATCATCGACCGCTCGCCACCCGACCGCTCGCCACACGACAGCTCGCCACCCGACCGCTCGCCACACGGCAGTCTGCCGTATGACGGCTCTACCCGCGAGGTCGCGACACCGCGCCTGTGGTCGCTCGGGTCCGGCTCCAAGGGGAACGCGATGGTGCTCGCGCATGCGGGGCACCACCTCATGTTCGACGCGGGCTTCGAGCTGCCCGCGCTCGTCGACCGGCTCCACGCCGCGGGGCTGCACCCGTGGGACATCGACGACGTCGTGCTCTCGCACGGCCACCGCGACCACGTCGTCGGCGCAGCCGCCGGCGCGCAGGTCTACGGCTGGCGCGTGTGGGGCGCGCTCGGCACGGTCTGGCGCTGGAGAGCGCTGCGCGAGATCCCGCTCCTGCCCTTCGAGCCCGGCGAGTCGTTTGCGGCCGGGCCGTGGACGGTGCACACGACGCCCGTGCCGCACGACGTCGACGATGCGGCTGCGTTCCTCGCCGTCGCCGACGCGGACCCCGCGCTCCGCGTGGGCTACGCGACCGACCTCGGCCGGGCGCCGGACGCGCTCGTTCGCCTCTTTCGCGGCGCGAGCGCGCTCGTGCTCGAGAGCAACCACGATCGCGAGCTGCTCCGCACCGGCCCGTACCCGCCCGACCGCCAGGCGCGCGTCGGTGGCGAGTGGGGCCACCTGAGCAACGACCGCGCAGCCGCGGTGCTGCGCGCCGTCGCCCATCCGGGGCTCGCCCAGGTCGTGCTCGGCCACATCAGCCGGCACAACAACACGCCGGCGCTCGCCCTCGCCGCGGCCCGGGCCGCGCTCGACGCCGCGGGCTACGCCGGCGCGCTGCACGCGGCGCCGCAGGATGCGGTGCTCGGTCCACTCGACGTCGCGCCGCTCGGTGTCCCACTGCTCGATGCCGACACGCTGGCCGCCGCGGGCGCGGCGAGCGGCGGACCACTGCGCGACGTGGCGTGGTATGAGGAGGCGTGACCCGCGCACGGCGCGCGCAACGGCGGACGGGGCGGGCGCGTGTGTAGAACGGGTGCGACGCCGTGATCAGCGTCGCGCACCCACCCCGCCCGTCTTCCTGCTTCCGAGCGACGCCATGCCCTTCGTCACCAGCCCTGCCCCGCACCGCGCCGGCCTGCGCGCGGTCGCTCTCCTCGCGGCCGTCACCGCTGCGGCGTGCGGCGGGCACGCGCCGGGCAGCGACGACACGCTCCGGCGCGACCTGAACGCCGCGGGTGGCGATGGTCTCGCCCTCGCTCCGCGTGCTGCGCAGACGCAGGTGGTTTCGGCGCTCGAACTCGCGAACGGGCGGGCGAACCCGGCGGGT
>DASWUT010000124.1:0-3453 GCA_036401455.1 Gemmatirosa sp.
ACGGCGAGCGCCGGATCCGCGACGCGCGCGCGGGGCACGAGGTCGACACCGCTCATCCCCGGCATCCGCACGTCGCAGAGCATCAGTGCGAAGTGCCCCGGCGGCGCCGCCTCGAGCGCGTCGAGGGCGACGCTCGCGTTGCCGGCGAGCGTGACCGCGTAACCACGCCGCTCGAGGAATCGACCGATCGCGAGACGGATCGTCTCCTCGTCGTCGACGACGAGCACGCGCGCATCCGCGCCGGGTACGCCGGGCAGCGGGGTGGACGGCCGGGGGGCCGACGCGTTGGGGAACGGGATCATCGGGTTTCGTGGGCTCCCGAGTCGACCGGCAGCAGCACGTCGAACGCCGCGCCGCCACCAGGCAGGTTCTGCGCGCGGAGTTCGCCGCGGTGCGCCTGCACGATCCCGTAGCTCACGCTCAGCCCGAGTCCGGTGCCCTCGCCGGGCGGCTTCGTCGTGAAGAACGGTTCGAACACGCGCCCGAGGATGTCGGGCGGCACGCCCCGGCCCGTGTCGCTCACCCGCACGGCGACGCGGTCCGGGCCCGCGCGCCATGCGCGCACGACCACGCGACGCGCGCCCGGCGGCGCCTTTCCTGCCGCATGCTCGGCGTTGGCGACGAGGTTGATGAACACCTGCTGCAGCTTGCGTTCGTCGCCGCGTACGGGCGGCAACCCGGGCTCGACGTCCAGCCGCAGATCGAGCCCGGCCGTCCGCGCGGCGTAGGCCCGCACGCGCACCGTCCGCTCGAGCACCGCGTCGAGGGCGACCGGTCCCCACGCCGGCGCCGCTTCGCGCGCGAAGGTCAGCAGGTCGCGCACCACGGCCGTTGCCCGGTCCGCCTCGCGCTTGATGTGGCGCACCGCCTCGCGGTTCTCTGTGTCGAACGTCGCGTCGTCCGGTTCGCTGAGCAGCAGTTCGGCGAACGCCGAAATTCCCGCGAGCGGGTTGTTCATCTCGTGTGCGACCCCGGCGACGAGTTCGCCGAGCGCGGCGAGCTTCTCCGCCTGTCGGAGCTGCTCGTCGCGACGCCGCTCCTCGTCGGCACGCGCGCGTTCGCGCTCCTCGTGCAACAGCATGTCCATCGCGACGCCGACGGATGGGCCCAGCAGGCGCAACGTCTCGAGCGCCGCGGCGCCGAGCGGTGCGTCGGGCGCATGGCGCACGCACAGATCGCCGATCGGCGCGCCGTGGGCCATGATCGGAACGAGGATCACACCGCCCGCTGGCGCCGGCTCTGCGCCGCGGCCCGCCTCGCGTAAGGTGGCACGCAGGTCCGTCACCTCGACCAGCTCGCCGCGCGCGAGCGCCTCGTTCTGGATCGTTTCGGCGAGCGGTCGTTCGGTCCCGGCGATGTGCGTGACGTCTCCTGTCGCGGCGACGCACCGCAGCACGCCGCGTTCACGGTCGTGCACGCTGAGGAGCTTGCCCGGCGAGGGCACCACCCGATAGAGCTGGGCAAGGATCTGCTCGGCGCCGGACGGCACGTCCGCGGCGTCGAGGGCGACCTGCGCGACGGCCGCGGCGACCTCGGCGCGTGCCTGCGCGAGTGCGCGCGCGGCGAGCAGCCGCACGTTGCGCAGCGCGAGCGCGCCGTGATCGGCCAGGCGGCGGGCCAGCTCGACGTCGGGGGCCGCGAACGCGCCCCGCGGCACGTTCACCACGCACAACTGCGCGGCGACGTGCCCATCGATGATCAGCGGCGCCGCGAGCACCTGGCGCATGCCGAACGGCCCGCCGTAGCGCGGATCGATGCGCGGGTCGTGCTCGGCGTCGTTGACGACCACGACGTCGTGGGTGCGCGCGACGTCGCCAAACAGCGAAGGCTCGCGCATGAGCACCGTGACGTGCCCGGCGAGCGAGTCGAGCGTGCCCGCGGTCGCCGCGACGCGGGCGCGGCGATCGCCCGGCCGCACCGCATCGTCGAAGGTCACCACGCACGCGCCCGCAGCCTCGAACAGCGCGAGCGCGCCGCGTGCGAGTTCGGCGAGCGCGGCCGACCCGTCGTCGCCCACGCGGGCGAGCTCGCGGGCGACCGCCGCCAGCGTCTCGGCCTCGCGCCGCCCGGGCGCGCCGTCCGGTTCGCGTTCGACGACGACCGTCCACGCCGCGCCGCCGCTCGCGGGCGGACGTGGGATGGGCATCAGCCGCCACCGCGCACGCGCGAGGCCCGCAGCGTCGTGCACGGTGAACACGACCTCACCCTCATCGCGCGCGGCGAGCGCGTTGGCGACGGCGAGCGCCGCCGTCCCCTCGCCAGCCGCGCGCAGCACGGACGGCAGGTCCAGGCCGTGGCGCAGCGCCGGCATGCCCGGGGCGACGAGGGTCGCCGCGGCCGCGTCGGCCGCGATTACTGCACCGCGACCATCGAGGACGAGGACGCCTGTCCGCGCCCCGCGCGCGCCCGGACCGATCGGCGCGGGCGTGGGATCGCGGGGACGCTCCGGACCGACGACCGGCAGCGGCGCGGGTGCCGTCGAGGCGGAGCGGGACACGGCGGCTCGGAACGTCCGGTCCTACCGCGGCGCGACCGGGCCCGTCGACGTCGCCAGCTTGAGCGCGGCGTCGATGTCGTTCCCGTGTCGCTGGTACTCCTCGAGATTCTTCGCGCGTTCGGCCGGTGCCGCCGCGATCAGCCGCCGTTGCGCGTCGGTCAGGCGGGCGCGATCGCCCTGCAGCGCAGCGCCCTTGATCGCGAGGACGAGGCCGAGCAGGTGCGTCGGGTTGGCGCGGAGGATCGTGTCGGCCTGCGCGGCGGCGATGTCGCCGCGCCCGGCGACCTCGGCGATGCGCCCCATGTCGTAGCGCAGGTCGGCGTCGAACGGAACGCCTGCGGCCGGCATCCGGTCGTAGTTCTGCAGCGCCATCGTCGCGAAGAACTGCGCGCTGTCGACCTTTCCCTCGCCCGAGAGGCGCATCACGCGGTCGAACAACCGGTCCGCGATGTCGCGCGGCGTCATCGTCGACAGGTCGGGCGGCCGGCCCGTACCGCCGCCTGCAAACGGTGCGAACGGCGCACCGCCCGCGCCCGGCCCGGCCGCGGCCTCCCCAGCCCCACCACCAGCGCCACCACCGGCAGCGCCACCCTCGCCGAGCGACGCTTGTGGCAGCGCGTTCTGCGGCGCATCGAGGCCACTGCCGCGCGCCGCCCCGAGGTTCCGCCCGGCCGCCATGGCGGCGAGCGCGAGGAAGGCCACGAACGCGACCGCCCACGGCGCGACCTCGGCCACGCTCCGGCCACGCGCGCGCGGCGTACCCGCCCCGTGCGCGTCGGATGCGGCCACGACGGCGGTGCCGCACCGGTGGCAGTAGTTGGCCCCGGCAGAGAGCGCGGCGCCGCACGCGGCGCAGTACCGCGGGCGGACGGCGGCTGGCGTCGCGGCGGCGGTCGGCGGCGGAGTCGGGTGCGCGGACGTCGTCATGACCGGAAAGCTACACGTGATGGCGCGCC
>DASWUT010000125.1:0-1627 GCA_036401455.1 Gemmatirosa sp.
GGTCGGCGAACGCCGCGTCGTCGTACGGCGCGCCGCCGAGGGCGTCGGCGATCCGGAGGCAGCGCGTCCCCTTCGGAAAGGCCGCGCGGGCGACCCGGGCGGTGTCGAACGGGACGGGACCAAGCGACTGCGGCTGGAGCGACACGGGCGACCTCCGGGAGGCGAACGTCGGACGGAATGGGGGATTCCGCGCGCTACACGCCGTATGCCGCGTGCCCAGTCTGGTGCACTTCTGATGCTTTCGGCACCAATGTCACCGGTGACATTGGTGGCGAATTCGTTTCCGCCACCCTGGACGCTCCGACAGCGCGTTCTCCGGCACGCGGCGTGAAGCACGGCCGACCTCCCATCCTGACACTCCGAGGTCGTCGATGTCGCTCCAGCCGCAGCCGCTCGGCCCCGTGCCGGCGGAGACCGCCCGCGTCGCCCGCGCCGCGTTCCCCAAGAGCTCGGTCTGTCTGCGCATCGCCGACGCGCTCGGGACGCTGCACCAGGACGCGGACTTCGCCGACCTCTTCCCCGCACGCGGGCAGCCCGCCGCGGCCCCGGCCCGGGTGGCACCTGCCACGGTGCTGCAACTCGTCGAGGGGCTCACCGACCGCGAGGCGGCCGACGCCGTCCGGGGGCGCCTCGACTGGAAGTACGCCCTCGCGCTGGAGCTGACCGATCCGGGCTTCGACCACACGGTGCTGAGCGAGTTCCGGGGGCGTTTGGTCGCGGGCGGGGCCGAGCAGCGACTCCTCGACCTGCTTGTCGACCAGCTGCGCGCGCGCGACCTCCTCAAGGCGCGAGGCCGGCAGCGCACCGACAGCACGCACGTCCTCGCCGCCGTGCGGGGGCTGAATCGGCTCGAGCGCGTGGGCGAAACGCTCCGCGCGGCGCTCAACGCCTTGGCGACGGTGGCGCCTGACTGGCTCACGCGGGTCGCGCCACCGGAGTGGTACGAGCGCTACGGCCGGCGCGTCGAGAACTACCGCCTGCCGAAGACGGACACGGCCCGCGCGGCGCTCGCGGTGGAGATCGGCGCCGACGGGCGGCAGCTGTTAGGCGCCGTAGACGCCGCGGTGGACCGGCCGGAGCTAGCGCGCCTGCCCGAGGTTGTGACCCTGCGCGCGCTCTGGGACCAACAGTACGTCGACGACGCGCGCGACGGGCGCGGCTGCCTGCGCTGGCGCGACATCGACGACATGCCGCCACCCGCGACCATGCTGTCGTCCCCGTACGACCTCGAGGCGCGCTTCAGCCGCAAGCGGGAGACCGAGTGGGTGGGCTACAAAGTGCAGCTGACGGAGACGTGCGACGCCGACGCGCCGCGCCTCATCACGCACGTGGAGACCACGCCGGCGACGACGCCCGACGACGGCATCGTGCCGGTGGTCCACGCGGCGCTCGCCGCGCGGGACCTGCTGCCGGCCGAGCACCTGGTCGACAAAGGGTATACCGCCGCGAAAGTGCTGGCCGACAGCCGGCGTGACCACGACGTGCGCCTGGTCGGCCCGGTGGCGGACGACCCGAGCTGGCAGGCGCGCGCGGGCGAGGGCTTCGCCAAGGCAGACTTCACGGTCAACTGGGAACGGCGGGTCGTGCGCTGCCCCGCGGGCAAGCAGAGCGGCTCGTGGCGGCGGAA
>DASWUT010000126.1:0-11266 GCA_036401455.1 Gemmatirosa sp.
GCAGCTCGCACAGATGGTCGATCGCCGCGGGACTCGAGCGCTCCGAGAAGCCGATCATCACCGTGTCGTCCGTCAGCACGTGCACGTCGCCACCCTCGAGCGTGTGCCCGTGGCGCCGTTCGCCCGATCCGTCGTAGAGGATGCCGCGGTTGGCGAGTGCGGGGTGCCGGCCGAACACGTGGCGCATGAGCAGTCCTTCGGACCACCGCGCGCCGTAGCGCATCGCGCCGAGCAGAACGTGGTCGCCCACGGCCATCGCCGTGTCGCGCGTGAAGAACAGATTGGGCAGCGGCGGCAGCGCGTAGGTCGGCTCGTTGAGCGCGCGCGCGAGTGGCCCCGGTTCGGCCGCATGCCCGGTGATCAGCGCGTCGGCGAGCGCGGCGGCGTCGAGCGCGCAGAGATCTTCGGCGAGCCTGCCGGCGAGCTGCACGCGTAGCGCCTCGTGCAGGAGCGCGAGCCGTGCGTCGGCGTCGCTGAGCACGTCGGTCAACAGCGTGCGGAGCTGATGCACTTGCGCGTAGCGCTCGAGCACCGCGACGAGCTGTTCGTGCTCGCGGCGCGCGCTCGCGCGGTCGATGATGTCGTCGTAGAGAAAGTCTTCGCGCGTGCTCGGCGTGACGGCGAGCACCTCAGGGCCCGGCGTGTGGACGAGCACGCGCCGCAGCGCGCCAATTTCTGAGCCGACCGACACGGACATCGGGCGCAAGCTAAGTGGGTCCCGCCCGCTTTTTCGCATCTGCGTGCGGCGCAGCCCGGGCGAACGCGGGCGCGGGTGGAAGCGACGCCCCGGCCCGGCTAACTTGTGAAGGATTTCACAAGCTCGGCCCGGCGTCGCGCGTTCGCGGCGGGCCCGACCGCCCGCGTCTCGTGAAGCACATCGCCGACTCGACCGTCCGCCGACTTTCGGTTTACCTGCGCTACCTCGAAGAGCACGCCGCCCGGGGCGGCGTGACGACGTCGAGCGAGGATCTCGCACACTACGCAGGCACGACGTCGGCACAGGTGCGCAAAGACCTGTCGTTCTTCGGCTCGTTCGGGACACGCGGCCTCGGGTACTCGGTCGCGGAGCTGACGGCCAAGCTCGAAGACATCCTCGGCCTCGGCCGCGAGTGGAAGGTCGTCATCGTCGGCGCGGGGAAGATCGGCTCCGCGCTGTCGACGTACCGCGGCTTCGCCCAGCGCGGCTTTCGCGTGATCGCCGTGTACGACAACGATCCGCGCAAGATCGGCAGTCGGTGGGACGACCAGGTTGTCCGCCCGATCGCGGACCTCGAGGACGACACGGCGCGCGACCGACCCGACATCGCGGTTCTCGCCATCCCTGCCGACGACGTCCAGCCCGAGGTCGATCGCATCGTGCGCGCCGGGATCAGCGCGATCCTCAACTTCGCGCCGGCGCAGGTGCAGGTGCCCGCCGGGGTCACGTTGAAGAACGTGAACATGGCGATGGAGCTCGAAGGGCTGAGCTACGCGCTCCGGAACCGCGACGACTGACGCGAGCGCGAGCGCCGAGGCGCCGCACGGCGTCGTCACGCTCACGGGCCCGGAGAGCACCGGGAAATCGACGCTCGCCGCCGCGCTCGCCCGGCGCTACGGCGCGGAGCTGTCGGAAGAAGCCGCACGCGCGTACGCCCACGCCCGCCGGACGGCGCTCGGGTCGACCGTGCCGGCAGCCGATCTCCTCGGGCCGGCGGACGTGGAACCGATCGCCCGCGCGCAGATCGCGCTCGAGGACGCAGCGCTGGCGCGAGCCGCGCGGCGCAACGCACCGCTGCTCGTGCGCGATACGGATCTCGTCAGCACGGTCGTCTATGGGCGGCACTACTACGGCGCGTGTCCGGCGTGGATCTTCGATGCCGCCAGCGCGCGCCGGGCGAACCTGTACCTGCTCTGCGACGTCGACGTGCGGTGGATTCCCGATGGGCAGCGCGACCGGCCGCACGCGCGCGCGGCGCTTCGTGACGAGTTCGCGCGTACGCTCGATGCGCTCGGCTGCCGGTGGATCCTCGTGCGCGGGCTCGGCGCCGCGCGCGAGATCGCGGCCGTGTCCGCGCTACAGCAACTCGCCGCGAGGGCCGGCTGACGCGCGACCTCACGTCCGGGGATGATGACGGCGAGACTGCGACGCAGCGCAGCATCCGTTTCCCGTCACCCCCGTCGCAGCGGGGGTCGACGTGTTCGCGGCGACTCGCCTCGGCGCGCTACTGCCCGAACGCGAGATGCAGGCTCACGACGACGTTCCGCGGCGCGAGGATGTAATACCGCGCCTCGCCCGTGGCGCCGACGTCGCCCGACGGATAGGCGCGACGGTCGAGCAGGTTGCGCCCCTCGACGAGCAGTTCGCGCCCGGCGATCCGGATGGTGGCGCCGCCGGCGAGCACGAAGAACGGCGGCGTCGTGAGGCGCGGATCACCAAAGGGCGCCAGAAACGTGCGCCCCTGATATCGACCATCGCCCGTCACCGTGAGCCACCGTGCGGGTGACCAGGTCAGCTGCTGCGTGCTGAGCGCGGCCGGCGTGAGCGTCGGCGGGACGTCGTCGTACGCCGTCCCGGTCGCGTCGTCGTGGTAGTGCGCGATCGCGTCGTGGCTGCGCGCGAACGACCCCCCGACCGCGACCGTGGGCGAGACGGCGTACTGCCCCTCGATCTCGATGCCGCGGCGCACGCTCGACGGTACGTTCGTCCGGATGTCGTACCCCAGCGGTGTGGTGCGCCCGGTGAGCGCGATTTCGTCGTGGAAGCGCATGTCGTAGCCTCCGACGTGGAGCGTCAGTCCGCCGCTTCGGACGTCGGCACCGAGCTCCAGGTCGCCGACGCGTTCGGGGCGCACACGCGTCAGCGGCAGCAGCGAATCGACGTCCTGTGGCGAGATGTCGTCCGCACCAGCGAGGAGGTCGGCGCGCGTCGGCTCGCGGCCGGTGGTGCCGTAGCTCGCGGTGACGGTAAGCGCGCGCGTGGCGCGGTACTGTGCGCCGACGCGCGGGTTGGTGAAGCGCCAGGCGATCGACGTCTCGGGCACCGTGCTCCCGGCGGTCGGCCGGTAGCGGAACGCGGCGTCGCGCACCTGCAGGTCGCCGAACAGCGTCGTGTTGCCTACCGCGTAGGCGAGCTTGGCGAACGCGCTCTGCTCGGACTTGTAGCCGCGATTCGCGTATCCCGGTGCATCGAGGTCCGGGCGATCCGCGAAGGTGTGGTCGCGCGAGTAGGCGTTCGCGTGCGCTCCGACGTCGAGCGTCGTCGCGCCGCGCGCGACATGCAGCGTGCTGAGGATCCCGCCCCATTGGGACTGCAGCCCGTACCGGTACGGTGCGTGGACGCTGTCCGACGGGTAGTCGTACGTCCCACCAGCGCGAAAGCCGTACGCCGTCGCTGCGAGCGTCGCGGACCGTGAGAGCAGGCGCGTGTAGGTGAGCGCCGCCATGCTCTCGCGGAAGCGATCGCCGACGCCGGCGAGCGGGTTCGCGCGAGGGTCGACCTGCAGCTCCGCCAGTGGGACCGGCTCGTACGCCTGACCGTTGGACTCGACCCCGGTGAGCAGCGTGAGCTTCACGAAATCCCGCGCACCGAAGTATCCGCCCGTGAGGAACTGGCTGTTGCCCGAGTGCTCCGACCCGTACCGGTAGCCCGCTTCTTTCTGATTCGAGAACCGGCCAGCGAAGGCGAAATGGCTCGGCAGCAGCCCCGTCGCGTACGACACGTTTGCGCGCGCCGCGCCGAACGAACCGCCGCCGAGCTGCACCTCGCCGCCGCGTGGCGTCGCGCCTAACGGGACGGTCTCGAGGTTGACCGATCCGCCGAACGATGCCTGCCCGAAGCTGCTGGTCCCGACGCCGCGCTGCACCTGCACGCTTCGCAGCGAGCTGGCGAGGTCGGGAAAGTCCGAGAAGTAGACCTCCTGATCTTCCGGCTCGTTCAGCGGGACGCCATCCAGCGTCATGTTGATGCGTGACTGATCGATCCCGCGCAGGCGGAAGTACGAGTAGTTGTTTTGCGATCCGCTCTCGCTGTAGCTGCTGACGCTCGCGGCCTGTTGTAGCACGAGCGGCACGTCCTGCCCCGTGTACGTGCGCGCGACGGACGCGGCGTCGAGCGTCGTCTGCGCGACGGCAGCGCCAGACCGTACCGCGCGGACGGTGACGCCCTCGAGCCGACGCGCGCGGGTGGAGTCGCGCGTCGTGCTGTCCGCGCGCGCATCGGTCGGACGCGCGCCCGCGGCGTCGGGCACCGTCTGCGCGCGCGTGGCGCGCGGCGCGGCGGCGGCGCCGAGGAGGAGCGTTGTGACGTGTGCCGGGCGCAGGCGCGCGACGACGCGGCGGAATGACACGGGGACGGGGCGCGGGCGTGAGACCGGCCGCGCCGCGCGCCGCGACATGCGGGCGCGCGCGACCGGAACGAACACGGCCGGGGCCCGTTGGCTCCCGTGTGACCGCGCGCCCGACGACGTGACCGTCCCCGTGCTACGCGATGACGCGACTCCCTCCGCCGGTGCGAACCGGATCAGGTTCTACGGGTTTGTCTCAGCCCAACGCGACGCGGTCGAATCGACGCGCGCGGGCACCCCGGTCGTGTTGCCGCTGAACCTACGGCGCCTCCGGCCCGACCGGTAGGGGATCGCGCAACGCGGTGCCCGTGCCGAGCGCGCGGACGAGCGCGGCGAACTCGGCAGCTGACAACGTCTCGGGGCGCGCGTCGGGATCGACGTCGGCCGTACGCAGGATCGCCTCTGCCGCGTCGACGTCGAGCCCGGCAATGGTGCGCACGACGCGGCGCAGCTGCTTGCGCCGGAGCGCGAACGCGGCCTGCACGAAGCGCCGGAACCGCGCCTCCTCGGACGGTCCGACGACCGGATCCGGACGCGGCGTGATCCGCACGACGGCCGAGTCGACCTTCGGCGGCGGGACGAACGCGGCGGGCGGCACGCGCACGATCGGCTCGACGCGGGCGACCGCCTGCACGTTCACGCCTAACGCGCCGTACGTCTTGCTGCCCGGGTCGGCGGTGAGTCGGTCGGCCACCTCGCGCTGCACCAGGTACACCGCCCGGCGCGGCCGCGGGGCGACCAGCGCGTGGAAGAGGATCGGCGTCGTGATGTAGTACGGAACGTTGCCGGCGAGGACGAAATCCGGTCCAGCCAGCCCGGCGAGCGCGAGCTCGAGCACGTCGCCCTCGACGACCTCGACGTGCGGGTCGGCTGCGTAGCGTGCGCGCAAGTGCCCGGCGAGATCGCGGTCGATCTCGACCGCGATCAGGCGATGGGCGCGCGGCGCGAGCAGGTCGGTGAGCGCGCCGCGCCCGGGGCCGATCTCGACGACCGTCTCCGCGCCGGTGAGCTCGAGCGCGTCGACGATGCGCGCGAGCACGGCGCGGTCGCGCAGAAAGTGCTGCCCGAAACGCTTGCGCGGCGCCGGAAGGCCGCCCGCTGGGCGCGGCACCGGCGTCAGCTCCGCACGACGACGAGGGCGAGGTCGTCGCGCGGCGTCGCGCCGCCGGTGTGCGCGCGGAGTGCGTCGAACACGGCCGCGACGACCGCGTCGGGATCGCGGCCCGCACTCCGCGCCGCGGCGAGCACCCGCTCCTCGCCCATCATCCGCCCGGCGGCGTCCGTCGCCTCACTGATGCCGTCCGTGAACGCGACGAGGAGGTCCTCGCCCGCGTGCCAGACGGTACTCGCGCACGCCGGGGCGATCGGCACGAGCCCGAGCGGGGGCGCGCCCGCAGGCAGACGCTCGGCACGACCGTCGGCGCGCAGCACGAACGCATGCGGGTGGCCGGCGTTCGCGTACTGCAGCGTGCCCGCGCGCGGGTCGACGACCGCGTATACGGTCGAGATGAACATCTCCGTCGTCTCGAGCTCGTCGCCTAACGAGCGGAGCACTGCACCGAGGGTCTCGGCCGGATCGCGCGACTGCTGCGCATGGATCGCGGCGGCGCTCATCGTGAGCGCCATGATCAGCGCGGCGCGGTACCCGTGACTGGACACGTCGCCGACCATCACGCCCGTGCGCCCCTCTGCCAGCCGCACCAGCTGGTAGAAATCGCCGCCGACACTGTCCGCCGGCTGTACGCGCGCAGCGACGGTGGCGGCGGGCGAGACGACGTCCACACGCGGCAGCAACGACATCTGCAGGTCGTGCGCGAGGGCCATTTCCTGCGTCAGCCGCTGCTGCTGGATCGACGCGCGCACGAGCCGCGCGTTCTGGATCGCGGCGGCGATCTGCGAGGCGATCGCGGCGACGAGCTTCAGGTCGCCGGCGGTGAACTGTTGCCCCGCACGCCGCCCCGAGAGCGCGACGACGCCGAGCGGATCGCCGCGCTCGGGTCCGCTCCAGACGATCGGCACGCAAAGCAGCGCGCCGTCGCGGATGGGGCCGTCGGCGCGCGCCTCGTCCCGCTCGCGCTCGTCGATCGTGGGGTGGAGCGTGCGGAAGACCCGCGCCGCGGTGCTCATCGGATCGGCCGCGTCGACCAGCGGCACGACGGTCGCGTCGATGCCTAACGCGGCGATCGCCCGCAGTACGCCCTTACCGGGAGCGGTCTGCGACTCGCCGACGGGTTCGTACAGGTAGATCGCGCCGCGGCGCGCGCCGACCGTCTCCGACACCTCGTCGAGGATCACTCCCGCCGTTTCTTCGAGCGTGACCGCGCGGCCGAGGATCTCGCTGATCGTGTAGAGCAGGTTGATCTCCTCGTAGCGCTCGGACAGTTCGAGCGCGGCCTGCTCGACCTCGTCGATCGCGTGCAGCTGGCCGGCGACGAGCGGGACGAGGAGCGCGATCTGGTCGGGGGTCGGCGCTGACCCGTCGGCGCACGGCCCGATCGAGAGCCACGTCGCGGCCACGCCCGGGAGGGCAACCGTGCGCCGCGCGCCGGCCGGCGTCGTCGGATCGGAGCGATCCGGGGGCCCGAGCTCGCGCGCGACGCCATCGTCGACCACGAGATTCATCGACGTACCTTCGGTCCGGGCCCAGAGTGCAACGGCGCAACCGGTCGCTCCGCGGAAGGCGCGCAGCGCGACACCGAGTTCGCTCGCCGCGCGCAGGCTCGCGCGGCCCGTTCTCACGCGGAACGCCGGAGCGTCATCCGGACGACGTTCCCGTGCCCCGGAGCCGCGAACTGCTCGACGTGATCCATGAGCCGCCGCATCAGGAACAAGCCCCGGCCGTCCTCGCGCTCGTGCGCGTCCGCCTCGTCCGGGCCCCAGCGCTGCGCGCCGAAGTCGAACCCGGCGCCCTCGTCGCGAACCTCGAGCACGAGTTCGCGGTCGTCGACGGTCGCCCAGACGTGCACACGCTTCGCCGCGTCTTCGCGGTTGCCGCTGACGATGGCGTTGGCGAGCGCCTCGGTGAGCGCGACCGGCACGTTGAGCGCGCACGCACGTCGCGGGTAGTCGTGCGCTTGACAGCGCGCGACGACCGCGTCGACGACGCGCTCGATGTGCCCGACGTCGCTCGGAATCGCGAGGTCGAGCCGGTCGGGACTCAACGCGGGCGCGTCAGAGGCTCTCGAGCGCCCGCTCGCGCGAGTCGGAAATCTGGAACAGCGTGTCGAGCTTGGTGAGCTCGAACAGCGTCTTGAGGTCCTCGTTGAGGTTCGCGAGCCGCAGTTCCCCGCCCTGCTCGCGGATCTTCTTGCTGAGCGAGACGAGCACGCCGAGCCCCGAGCTGTCGATGTAACCCGTCTTTTCGAAGTCGATGAGGAACTTGCGCTCGCCGCCCTCCAAGGCGTCGAGGACCTTCTGCTTCATCTCCTGCCGGTTGCCGACGATGAGCTGGCCGTCGACGTCCACGACGAGCACGTCGCGCTCGCGGTGCATGGTGAAACTCATGTGCCTGTGATGTTCGGGTGCGAGCTGACGGGGTGAGGCGCGCCGGCACCGGCCTGCAGGGCGGTGATCGCGGCGACGTGAACGATGTCCTCGGACGACGCTCCGCGGGAGAGGTCGCTGCACGGCCGAGCGAGGCCCTGGAGGATCGGCCCGACCGCGGCCGCGCCAGCGAGGCGCTCGACGAGCTTGTAGGCGATGTTGCCCGCCTCGAGCGACGGGAAGACGAGCACGTTGGCATCCCCGCCGACCGGACTGCCCGGCGCCTTGCGAAGCGCGATGTCCCGCACGAGCGCCGCGTCCGCCTGCAAGTCTCCGTCCACCGCGAGCCCGGGCTCGGCTTCGCGCAGCAACGCGGTCGCGCGCTGCACGCGCTGCACGCGCTCCGCGTTCCCTCCGCTGCCGTACGTCGAGTAAGAAAGGAACGCGACGCGCGGCTCGTCGCCGACGATGCGCCGCCGGTCCAATGCCGCGGCACGCGCGATGTCGACGAGTTGTTCGACGGTCGGCTCGGGGACGACCGCACAGTCGGTAAACGTGAGCACCTCGTCGACCGCGCCGCGAAACGCACCGACGTCCATGTAGAACGCGCTCGACACGGTGCCGCCGGGTGTCGACGGGCCGATCGTCCAGAGCGCAGCGCGCAGCACGTCAGCGGTCGTGTTGACCGCGCCCGCGACGCTGCCATCGCACTCGCCGAGCGCGACGAGGGCGTCGGCGGCGACCAGCGGCCGGCGCGCGAGCGTGCGCGCGGCATCGGCGGTGAGCCCCTTCGCGCCACGCCGCGCGAGGAGATGCGCGACCACCCGCGCCTCGACCGCGGGATCGCGCGCGTCGACGACCGCGACGCCGGCCGTGGCGAACGCGCGGAGATCATCCGGCGACACGTCACCGGCGACGTCGCCGTCGTCGCCGACGACGAGCACCGGCTCGACGACGCGCCCAGCCACGAGCCGACGCAGCGCCGCACGCGTACGCGCGTCGCCAACCTCGGCGAACGCGATCCGACGCGGTGCGGCCGCGGCACGGCGCAACACGCCTTCGAGGAAGGCCGATCCGGCCAGCGGGGCGCGGACGGTCACGCCTGCATCACGCGCGCTTCACGCGGCGGCGAACCGGGAGCGCAGCGCAGCCGCGACGTTGGCCGTCACGAGCGCGTCGACCGATTCGCCGAGCCGGGCGACCTCGCGCACGAGCGTCGAACTCACCCAGCCGAGCTCCGGGTCCGGCGAGAGCAAGACGGTGTCGATCTCGGGGGCGATGTGCCGGTTCATGCGGGCCATCTGCTGCTCGTACTCGAAGTCGGCGACGCTGCGCACGCCGCGCACGAGGAACGTCGCGCCGACGCGCCGCGCGAACGCGACGAGCAGCCCATCGAGGCGCTCGACCTCGGCCGACACCTGTTCAGCGGCGAGCGCGTCGCGGACGAGCGACGTACGCTCGTCGAGGGCGAAGAGCGGCTGCTTGCCGGAGTTCACCGCGACGGCGACCACGACGCGGTCGAATATCGCGCTCGCGCGGCGCACGAGATCGACGTGACCACGGGTGATCGGGTCGAAGCTGCCGGCGAAGACGGCGGCGCGTGTCACGCGCCTTCGACCCACGCGGGCTCGGCCGCGCGGTAGAACGTCACGCGGGTCGTACCGTACTTGCGAGAGTCGCCGTCACCGGGGAGTGTGACGCGTGCATCGTGCTCCACGCCGAGCACCCGGGCGAACGGCACGGCGAGCCACCGCTCGGCGACGCGGACGGCGGCGTCGGTCGTGTAGGGCGGATCGGCAAAGGCGAGGTCGTAGGCGTACGGCTCGATCCCTTCGAGGAACCGGAGCGCGTCGCCCCGCCGCACGCGCGCCGCCTCGCCCGCGTCGACCCGCTCGAGGTTGGCGCCGAGCGCGCGGAGCGAGGCCGGGTTCATCTCGACGAAGTCGCAGCGCGCCGCTCCGCGGGAGAGCGCCTCGATGCCTAACGCGCCGGAGCCGGCGAAGAGGTCGACGACCGACGCGCCGGCGACCTCCGCGGCGACGATGCTGAGCCAGGCCTCGCGCACCTTGTCGGAGGTGGGACGGACGCGCGCGTCGCGCGGGGCGTCGATCGGGCGTCCGCGCCAGCGGCCGGCGACGATGCGCACGTCGGCGCCGTCAGGCCGCGCCCGCGCGCGCCGGCGCGACGTCGGCGAGGCGCAGCTGCAGCCGGTCCGCGCCGCGGTAGTCGTCGCGCTCCAGGCGGAAGGCGACGTCCACGGGCGTGTGCACGTCGAGCCCATCGGCCCGGTCGAGCATCCCCCAACCGATCGCGCCGAGTTCGCCACCGTCCGACGTGCGGAAGCTGAGGCGGACGCCGTCGCTTCCGACGGGCCGTGGCGCGGCGGCGAGGCGTGCGCCGCGGACGGCGAGCACCGGCGCGGCGTTCCCGATGCCGTGCGGCTCCAGGTGGCGCAGCGTGGCTTCGAGCGCATCGGTGACCGCGCCTAACGGCACCTCGAGGTCGACGCGCAGCTCGGGAACGAGCTGCTCCTTCGTCAGTCGCTCGCGCGCGACCGCGGCGAAGGTCGCGGCGAACTCCGGCACCTTCGCCGCGTCGAGCGTGACGCCGGCCGCGGCCTTGTGGCCGCCGAAGCGGTGGAACAGTCCGCGCGCGTCGCACGCGGTGAGCGCGTCGTGGAGGTCGAACGCGGCGATCGACCGGCCGCTCCCCTTTCCCACTCCGTTCTCGACGGCGACGAGCACGGCGGGGCGCCCGGTCTCCTCGACGACGCGGGAGGCGACGATGCCGATCACCCCCGGGTGCCACCCGTCGCCCGCGATGACGAGCCCGTAGGTCGCGTCGAGGTCGAGCCGGTCGAGCTGCCGGCGCGCCGCGTCGAGCGTCGCGCGGTCGAGGTCCTGACGCTTCCGGTTGAGCTCTTCGAGCTCGCGGGCGATGGCGTTCGCCTCGTGCGGGTCGTCGGTCGTGAGCAGCTGCACGCCCCGGAGCGCGGAGCCGAGCCGGCCGACGGCGTTCAGGCGCGGGGCGAGGATGAACCCGATGCGCCCGGCCGTCAGCGGCTTCCCGTCGAGCCCCGCCGCGCGCACGAGCGCGCGCAGGCCGACGTTGGGCGACTCGGCCATCAGCTTGAGGCCGTAGCGCGCGAGCACGCGATTCTCGCCGCGGAGCGGCGCGACGTCGGCGATCGTCGCGAGCGCGACGAGATCGAGCTGCCTCCAGACGAGCGCGTCGCTCGCGCCTAACGCCTGGACGAGCGCGAGCGCGAGCTTGAACGCCACCCCCGCCGCGCACAGGCCGCGGTCGGCGTCGGGGTAGTCGGTGCCGGGCGCGTTGGGGTTGAGCACGGCGTGGCAGACCGGCACGTCGCGCCCGTGGCCGGGCAGGTGGTGATCGCTCACGATCACGTCGATGCCCGCCTCGCACAGCGCCGCGACCGGGCCATGCGCGCTCGTCCCACA
>DASWUT010000127.1:0-3415 GCA_036401455.1 Gemmatirosa sp.
GCAGCTCGTCGAGCGCGAGGTACGAGCCGTACGTGACACGGTCCGCCGCTGGCGGGTCGGCGGCACGCGATGCGTTCCCCGGTCCTTGCGTCGTCGTCGGTTGATCCGGCATCAGAACGTCGACACCTCGAGGGTGGTCACGTCCTCGACCCGCATCGTCTCGAGCGTCGCGAAGGGCTCGCCGTAGCGAGCGCGAATGAGCGAGCCGTAGTGCGCGGCGTGGTGCCGAACGATGTCATACAGCGGCTCGCCGTTGGGCATCACCTCACCGGCCTGCGTCAGTCCGTCGAACTGCGAGCCGTAGCAGCGAATCGCCTCGAGCTTGCGCTCGAACACGTCGCTCACGTCGACGACGAACGTCGGGCGATCGCCGTCCTCGCGGTACGCAACCGCGTACAGCAGCTTGCGCGGGCGGTGGGCCGGAAGGCCGGGCGCGAACCTCATGATGCCGGCGAGGAAGCACGCGTCGCGCACGAGTTCCGAGGCGAGCCGGTGGTCGGGGTGTCGGCCGCGTGGCGCCGGACCGATGACGACGCCCGGGCGTATCCGGCGAAGCACCTGGACGAGCGCGGCGCGCGTCTCGGCGGTGTTCGTGATGCCGGCGTCCGGAAGCCCGAGGTTCTCGCGCGTCGCAACGCCGAGGACGGCGGCTGCGCGCGCGGCTTCCTCCTCGCGCAGCTCGGCCGAGCCGCGCGTTCCCATCTCGCCGCGCGTGAGGTCGAGGATGCCGACCCGGCGGCCGCGCGCGACGGCGTTGAGGATCGTCCCGCCGCAGAGGAGTTCGACATCGTCGCGGTGCGGGCCGATGGCGAGCAGGTCGAGCGGCGCCGGCAGATCGGGCGCGGAGCGCGGAACGTCGGGCATGGGGCGAAGATAGCCCGCCCGAGGGCGCGACCGCGCGCCGCGTCAGTCGGGATCGTCGCCGTGCACGTTCAGGCGACGGACGCCTTGCGCGATGATGAGGACAATCGCGACGGGGACGAGGACGTGCCATCCGCGCCCGTGCACGCCGAACAGAACGAACCCGACGACCCACACGATCAGCAGGAGCGCGCCGGCGGCTCCCAGGATCCCGATGCTTCCTCGCGTCAGTGGCTGTGCCATGTGGGCCTCGACCGTGGCGGTGGTTCGACGCGTCGGCGGGGCGGAATCGCGCCCGACCGACGCCAGGCCCGTGCGGCGCAAGACCGGGGCCGGCCCGGGTACGGCGGCGCTCGGGGATCGCGTTTCCCGTACTCGCCCCTGAACCAATCGGAGCGGTGCTACTCGGAGCTGCGCTACTCGTACCGGAGCGCGTCCACCGGGTCCAGCCGCGACGCCCGGAGCGCGGGCAACATCCCGAACAGCACGCCGGTGAGCGCGCTCGCGACGAGCGCCGCGGCGACCGCCGACCCGGGGACCGACGCAGGGATCGACGAGTTCGCGCGAATGAGCCACGCCGCCCCGGCGCCGAGCACGAGTCCGATGCCCGCGCCGATGCTCGTCAGCGTCGCGGCCTCGACGAGGAACTGGAAGAGGATCGTCGCGCGGGTCGCCCCGAGCGCCTTCCGCACGCCGATCTCGCGGGTGCGTTCGGTGACCGAGATCATCATGATCGCGACCACCCCCACGCCACCGACGAGTAGTCCGACCGCTGAGAGCGCGATCCCGATCACGAAGAGCGTGCCGAACAGCTTGTCGAACGTCTCGGTCAGGCGATCCTGCGTGACGAGGCCGAAGTTGTTGGGTTGCGTCGGGCGGAGCCCGCGCCGGGCGCGCAGCAGCGCCGTGACGTCGTCCATCGCGTCCGCCTGGCTCACACCGTCGCGCGGCTTGACGGTGAGCCAGAGCCCACGGCGCCAGTAGTCGAAATTGCGTCGGAACGCGTCGATCGGCATGACCGCGCGCGGCTTGTCGGGGCCGCGGCCGCCCATCGACTTCAGGAAGCCGCCCTTCGGGTGGTACACGCCGACGACACTGAACTGCTGGTTGCCGATCGTGAACGTCTTGCCGATCGGATCGGACTCGCCGAACAGACGCTTCTTCAGGGTGTCGTTGATGACGGCGACACGCGCGCCGGCCGCGGCCTCCTGCGCCGTGAAGTTGCGTCCGGGACCGACGTCGCTCGGGTCGGTGTCGAGCCAGTCGGCGCTCATCGCGTCGAAGCCGACGCTCGCGAGGTTCTTGTCGCGATAGCTGAACGCGCTCTGGCCGCCGAGCATCTCGACGACGGCGGCGATGCTCGGCAGGCGGCGGATCGCCGCGGCTTCGTCCGGGGTGAGCGCGGGATTCTTGCGGTCGGGGCACGTCTCGTCGGAGCCGTCGCACGACGACGGGCCGATGTTCAGGCGACGGCTGACCTGGAACGTGGTTGCGCCGAGGTCGTCGACGTCGCTCTTGAAGCTGAGCGTGATGCCATGGACGGCCGCGGACATCGCGACGACGACGAACACGCCGATCGCGACGCCGGCGATCGTCAGGCCGGCGCGGACGCGGTTGGCGCGGATCGCCTCGAACGCGATGCCGACGCCTTCGAACAGTTGCAGGAGGCGGTCGAGCGGGCGCACGGATCGGTCCTCAGTCGGCGCGCAGCGCGGCGATCGGGTCGAGACGCGACGCGCGACTCGCCGGATACGCGCCGGCGACGATGCCGACACCCGCGCCCATGACGAGCGCAACGCCAATCGACCACGGCGCGATGCCAGCCGGGAGGAACGGGAACGCGATGGACAGCAGCTTGGCTCCGACGAGCCCGAGCGCGATACCAACCGCGGCTCCGAGGAGCGAGAGCATCGCGGCCTCGACGAGGAACTGGCTCATGATGTCGCGCCGCCTCGCGCCTAACGCCTTGCGCACGCCGATCTCGCGCGTCCGTTCGGCGACCGCGACGAGCATGATGTTCATGATGACGAGCGAACCGACGACGAGGCCGATCGCCGGGAGCGCGGCACCGAAGACGTACATCTTGCTCTTGATCCCGTCGAAGAAGGCGAGTGCGGACTCCGACGTCTCGAACTCGAAATTGTCGGGCTGCGTGGGGCCGAGCCGGCGGCGGCTGCGCAGGATCTCGCGCGCCTGCTCCTCGAGATCGCCGAGCTGCTCGCGCGATGCAGCGGCGACGATGAGGCCGTCGACGTCGGCGCGCGGGTTCGTGAGGCGCGAGAGTGGCGACCGGAACGGCGCGACGGCGAGTCGGTCGAGCGAGAAGCCGAATACGCTGCCCTGCTTCTCGACGACGCCGACGACGGTGTAGGGAATGCCGTTGACCTTGAGCGCGCGCCCGATCGGGTCGAGCCCGGGGAACATGCGCTCGCGCACCTCATCGCCGATGACGATGACCGGCAGTCCGAGCTGGGCCTCCTGGGGCGTGAACGCGCGGCCGCTCGACATGTCGTACTTCTTGATCCGGAAGTAGTCGCCGTCGGTCGCGACCGCG
>DASWUT010000128.1:0-2487 GCA_036401455.1 Gemmatirosa sp.
GCGGCCAGCGCGGACGGGTTGGTCACCCCCGCGACGACGAGTCCGCGGGCGACCGGCACCGCGCCGGCGAGCGTTCCGCCCGAGGCCGCGACGGTCGCGGCGGGCAGCGCGACGGCCGACGACGGGGCAAACTGAACGACGTACCGGGCGGGCGTTGCGGCGCCGCTCCGGCCGATCGCCTTCAGCGCACTCGGCGCGACGTCCGGGCTGGTGGGAGCCTTGTCTGCGCACGCCGCGGCGAGCGTGAGCGAGGCGAGTGCGGTGGACGTGCGAGCAACGAGCGCGAGTCGTGGCATGGGCGGGGCGGGTACGCACGGACGCAGCACCCCACGGGAAGGGGCGCTGCTGAAGAACGCCCGAACTGGGCGTGGGAACGCGACGAACGAGGCGGAGCGAGCGGGCGCGACGCGCGGGCACGGCGGCTTCGCGGCCCGAAGCGGGGAGGGACCTGCGGACGAACGACGGGTGCCCCCGACCGGATCCATGCCGGCGCCGGTACCACGATCGGCCTGCGATCATGACGACGCCGCAATCTGGGGCGGCGGGGACCGTATCGCGCACCGAGCGACGGCGCAAGTGTCACAGTCGCCCGTCGCGACTCGGGCGTGCACGAGCGACGCCGCGTGTAGTCGGCGTGCTCCGCCCGACCGCCGCGGATGGTCCGATCCGGTCCGCCCGAGGGCGATCGGTTGTGGCCCAAACCATGCGACACGGCGCGTCGTGACCTCTGATCCCGTGCGCAAATCGCCCGGCCGCGAGGGGCGAGTCGAAGCCGGCACGGCGCTCCACACGACGTACGAGCGTCCGGGGACCACGCTCGACACGCACTTCCAGCCGATCGCTGCGGTCCGCCGAGGAACGGTACTCGGCATCGAAGCACTCACGCGCGGCTGGGACGCGAACGGACGTGCCGTCTCGCCGGTCGAGCTATTTGCCGCCGCCGTGCGGGACGACACGGTGAGTGAGCTGGACCGGCAATGCCGCCGACTCGCGATCGAGCGCTTCGTCCCGCTTCACCGTACGGATCCGACGCTCGTCTGCTTCATCAACTGTCAGGTCGCGACGTTCCTCGCCGACGTCGATGGCGCACACGCGTGGACGGAGCTCGTCGCGGCGGCGGGGATCGATCCGCGCGCGATCGCCATCGAGGTGCTTGAGTCGGAAGCGGCGGACCTCGAGGCGCTCGAGGCCGCCACGGCCCACTATCGCGCGTCGGGGTTCCTCGTCGTCATCGACGATGTCGGCGTCGGCCACTCCAACCTCGATCGCGTGGCGGCCGTCCGCCCGGACCTGTTTAAGGCCGACCGCTCACTCGTGCACGGGTGCGCGGACGATCGCGTGAAGCGAGCCGTCCTGCGCGCGCTCATCGGCCTGTCGGAGGAGCTCGGCGGCTGGGTGATCATCGAAGGGGTCGAGCGAGAGGTCGACGCCCTCGCGGTGCTCGACCTGGGAGGCGATCTGATCCAGGGCTATCACCTGGCGCGTCCGGGGCCGCTCCCGGCGCTCGACGGTGTCGGCGGCCTCGACGACGCACGGCGGCGCACGGCGGCACTCGCCGCACGCTTTCGCGACGTCACCCGTCGGCGCGTGCTCGGCTCGCGGAGCCATCGCGAGCGGCGAGCGGAGTTCGCGCGGTCGGTGGCCGATGCGCTCGCCGGCTGCCCGCCCGAGCGCTGGGCCCCCATACTCGCCAACGCGCTCGCCGCGGCGCCGGGCGACGCACGGGCAGCGACTGCGGCGGTGCTCGACGCGTCGGGGAGGCAGCTCACTCCGGAGCTTCGCACGCCGGCCGCCGACGCCCCGGAGCGCACGCTCATCTTCCGCCCGCCGGACGTTGGCGCCGATCACGCGCTCAAGGAATACGTCTACCTGCTTCCGGGAGCCGACCACGCGACGTACGAGTCCCCACCGTACGTGCCACTGCCCAACGAGAAGCTCGCCGTCGCGGTCTCGACGGCGTTCGTCGACGGCGCGGGCGCGCGCCGCCTTCTCTGCGTGCACCTCGACGCCGATCTCGCCGACGGGCCGATCGACGGCGGCCCGCCCGCGGACTCGCTCGGTCGTTAGGCGGCGGGGTCGTCAGCCCGCCGCGCCATGGGCGAGCGCGCGCATGCGCAGCTCGTCCCAGCGGTCGGCCACGTACCAGTGCCGTGTGCCGTCGGCCGCGCCGGCGCCGTCCGGCCCAGCAGCCGCGGCGCGGCGCTCGAGGGCGGGGACGCCGACCCGAGCGAAGTCGCGGACGAGCGCATCCATCTCCGCTGCCGCCGACACACCGGCGCGCCGCGCGCCGCGGTGCCCCGCGGCGTCGCGAACGAATTCGGCCGCGAACAGGAGATAGGCGAAGCGCGCCGAGCCGTCAGGGGCGAGCGCGCGAAGCGTGTCGGGCCCCTCGTGCAGGAACGCGGTCGGGAGCGTACGCGCGTACGCGTGGACCTCACCCGAGTACTCACCGTCGGCGATGAGAGCGGTCCACAACGAGCCGAGCGT
>DASWUT010000129.1:0-6715 GCA_036401455.1 Gemmatirosa sp.
GTCGTCGTCTGCGACGGGTTCGTCGGCAACGTCGTGCTCAAGTTCTACGAGGCGCTCGCGCCGACGCTGATGGGCGTCTTCGCGCGGGCGTTAGGCGCGGACCGCGAGACGCTCGCGCAGGCGTTCAAGGAGCTCGATTACTCCGAGTACGGTGGAGCGCCGCTGCTCGGCGTTCGCGGCGTCAGCATCATCTCGCACGGCAAGAGCACGCCGCGCGCGATCATGAACGCGGTGAAGGTGGCCGTCCAGATGGTCGACGCCCACATGAGCGAGCACGTCGGCAAGCGACTCGCCGAGGCGTCCGCCGCGAGTCAGCCCACCACCTGAGCGCGGGCGGCGCGTCGCGCCGCCCGATCGCGAGGGCGGCCTGCCACGCGCCGACCGTCCTCGACCTTTCTTCCCGTCGCCCGAAAGCCCCGTGAAGCGACCCCTCGCGTACATCGCCGGCACCGGTCGTGGCGTGCCCGCGTCCGTGATGACCAACCACGACTTCGCGGCCCGCGGCATCGAAACCACCCACGAGTGGGTCGTCGAGCGCACGGGGATCCACGAGCGGCGGATCGGCGGCGACGACGTCACGACGGCGTCGATGGCCGCCGACGCCGGACGCGCGGCAATGGCGAAGGCCGGCGTGCAGGCAGGAGAGCTCGACGCGATCGTGCTGAGCACCGCGACGCCGGATCGGCTGCTTCCGTCGACCGCGGTCGACGTGCAGGCCGAACTCGGAGCGACGCGTGCGGCGGCGTTCGACCTGTCGGCGGCGTGCTCCGGATGGCTGTACGGGCTCACCGTCGCCGAAGGACTGATCGCGACCGGCACGGCCGAGACGGTGCTCGTCGTCGGCGCCGAGAAGATGAGCGCGATCATCGACTGGACGGACCGGGCGACGTGCGTGCTGTTCGGCGATGGCGCGGGCGCGGCGGTGCTCAAGCGGCACAAGCCGACGGTTGCCGCCGCGATGCGTGCGCCGAAGGGCATTCTGTCGTCGTTCATGCGCTCGGACGGCACGCTCGCCGAATTGCTGTGGCGCCCGGGCGGTGGAGCGCGCGTGCCGTTCACGGATGCCGTGCTCTCGGAGCGCACGCACTTCGTGAAGATGGCGGGACGCGAGGTGTTCAAGCACGCCGTGCGGTCGATGAGCGAGGCCGCCGACCGCGCGTTGGACGCGGCGCGCCTCACGGGCGCGGACATCGACCTGATGATTCCGCATCAGGCCAACGTGCGGATCATCGAGGCGACTGCCAAGCACGCGAACATCTCGATGGAGAAGGTGTTCGTGAACGTGCACCGGTACGGCAACACCTCGTCGGCGTCGATCGGGATCGCGCTCGACGAAGCGATCGAGTGCGGGCGCGTGCGCGAAGGGTCGACGGTGCTGCTCGTCGCCTTTGGTGCCGGATTGACCTGGGCGTCGATGGTCGTTCGCTTCTGATGCGCGACGCGCCGCCCGTCGTCCTGCTCTTTCCAGGGCAGGGTTCGCAGACCCCGGGGATGGCCGCCGACGTCGCCGCCGCGTTCCCCGCCGCGCGCGCCACGCTCGACGCAGTCGACGAGGCCCTCGGCGCGCCACTCAGCCGGTTGATGGCCGACGGACCGGGCGAGGAGCTCACTCGCACTGACAACGCACAGCCGGCGCTCCTGGCGCACGGCGCGGCGTTGTGGGCCGTGCTCCGCGACGTGCTCGCCGCGCGCGTGGTCGCCGCGGCGGGCCACTCGCTCGGCGAGTTCACCGCGTATCACGCGGCCGACGCGCTGACGCTCGCCGCAGCCGCACGACTCGTCCGGCGCCGCGGCCAGCTCATGTTTGCCGCTGGCGAACAGCGACCCGGGGCGATGGCCGCGCTGCTGGGTGAGCCAAACGAGCCGATCGAGGCGATCTGCGACGTGGCGACGCGCGACGTCGGGATCGTCGTACCGGCCAACTACAACTGCCCGGGCCAACTCGTGATCTCGGGCGAGGTGGACGGCGTCGAGCGCGCGATGACGCTCGCGAAGGCGGCCGGCGTGAAGCGCGCGATGCGGCTCGCGGTGAGCGGCGCGTTCCACTCCCCGTTGATGCAGGGCGCGCAGGCGGGGCTGGACGAGGCGCTCGAAGCGGCGGCGGTCGGAGAGCCCGCGTTCCCTGTCTACGCAAACGTCACGGCGCAGCCCGTGCGCACCGCGGCCGACGCGCGCGCGCTGCTGTCGCAGCAGCTGACGACTCCGGTCCGCTGGACTGAGACTGTACGGGCGCTCGCCACAGCGTACCCCGACGCGCTCTACATCGAACTCGGGCCGGGCACGGTGCTGGCCGGCCTCGTGCGGAAGACCGCGCCAGCGCTCCGCGTCGTGTCGTGCGGCACGGCCGCGCAGGTGGACACGCTGCTCGCCGAGGTCGCGGCGTAGCCGTCGCCGCGGCCCTCACACCAGGAAGGAATGCAGATCGATCTCACCGGGCGCGTCGCGCTCGTCACCGGCAGCACGCGCGGCATCGGGCGCGCGATCGCGACCGCGCTCCTCGGCTGCGGCGCGCGGGTCGCCGTGGTCGGGCGCGACGCGGCGCGCGCGTCGTCGACAGCGGAAGAGCTGGGGGCGGGCGACGCGGAGCGCGCGCGCGGGTTCGGCGCCGACCTCGCGGACGCGGCGCAGGCGGCAGCGCTCGTCGCCGACGTCGAGCGCGCGTTCGGCGCGTGCGACGTGCTCGTCAACAACGCCGGGCTGACGCGCGACAATCTCCTCATTCGCATCAAGGACGAGGACTGGGACGCCGTGCTCGACACGAATCTTCGCGCCGCGTTCGCGACGACGCGCGCCGCCGCGCGCGGGATGATGAAGCGTCGCTGGGGGCGTGTGATCAACGTCGCTAGCGTCGTCGGCATCACCGGCAACGCCGGTCAGGCGAACTACGCCGCGAGCAAGGCCGGGCTCATCGGATTCACGAAGAGTGTCGCGAAGGAGCTCGCGACGCGCAACGTGCTCGCGAACGTCGTCGCGCCCGGATTCATCGAGACGGACATGACCGCGGCGATGTCAGCCGAGGCGCGCGCGAAGCTGGCGGGTGCGATCCCCGTCGAACGGTTCGGGCGACCGGATGACGTTGCCGCGACAGTAGCGTTCCTAGCGTCGGATCTTGCCGCGTACGTGACGGGGCAGGTGCTCGTCGTCGATGGCGGGCTGGTGATGTGAGCCCCGGACGGCGTGGCGCGACCGCCCGCGCCGTTCCACCCTGCTGCCGCGATCAGTAGTTTACCGCGCCGTTTCGCCCCACCGTCATCGCTCAACACACACACACCCCGCCCCGACCATGGCCGACCATTCCGCGAAAGTCCGCGACATCATCGAGCGCGAGCTCGGCGTTGAGCGCGAAAAGCTCACCGACTCTGCGAGCTTCATCGACGACCTCGGCGCGGACTCGCTCGACATCGTCGAGCTCGTGATGGAGTTCGAGAAGGAGTTCAACATCGATATCGCCGACGAGGAGGCGGAGAAGCTCCGCACCGTCGGCGACGCGGTCGAGTACCTGAACGAGAAGGTCCCGGCGTGACACGACGCCGGGTCGTCGTCACCGGGCTCGGTGCGGTGACGCCCGTCGGGAACGACGTGGCGACGACCTGGCGCGCGCTGCTCGACGGGCGCTCGGGGGCGGCGCCGATCACGAAGTTCGACGCCAGCAACTTCGCGGTCCGCTTTGCATGCGAGGTGAAGCAGTTCGACACGGGCGCGTACATGGACCGCAAGGAAGCGAAGCGGGCCGACCTGTACACGCAGTATGCGCTCGCGGCAGCGGTGCAGGCGATGCAGGACGCCGGATTCGCGGACGGCATCGGAGCGGGCACGGGGTACGTGCCCGAAGAGACCGGGGTGATCATCGGGAGCGGCGTCGGCGGCCTGCGCACGTTCGAGGACCAGCACACGATCTACATGGAGCAGGGGCCACGCCGCATCTCGCCCTTCTTCGTGCCCATGTTCATCACCGACATCGCGGCCGGGATCGTCTCGATGCGGTTCAACTGCAAGGGTCCCAACTTCGCGACCGTGAGCGCGTGCTCGACCAGTGCGCACGCGATCGGCGAGGCGTTTCGCACGATTCAGTACGGCGATGCGCAGGTGATGCTCGCCGGCGGCTCCGAAGCGGCGGTGACGCCGATGGCGATCGGCGGATTCGCGAGCATGGGCGCGCTGTCGACGCGCAACGACTCGCCCGATACCGCCTCGCGTCCGTTCGACGCGACGCGCGACGGGTTCGTGCTCGGCGACGGTTCGGGGGTGGTCGTGCTCGAGGAGTTGGAACACGCGCTCGCGCGCGGCGCGCGCATCTATGGCGAGGTCGCCGGGTACGCGGCCACGGGCGACGCCTACCACCTCACCGGCCAGCCGGAGGCGCATGAGGGGCTGCAGCGTTCGATGCGTCGCGCGATGGCCGACGCCGGCGTCGGCCCGGCCGACATCGATTACGTGAACGCGCACGGCACGTCGACGCCGCTCAATGATTCGAACGAAGCGCGCGCGATCTGTGCCGTGTTCGGCGAGCACGTCGCGAACGTGGCCGTCAGCTCGACGAAGTCCGCCACGGGCCACATGCTCGGCGCGGCCGGCGTCGTCGAGTTCATCGCGTGCACGAAGGCGATCGAGCACGGCGTGATTCCGCCGACGATCAACCACACCGCCCAGGATCCGGAGATCGCGATCGACGTGACGCCTAACGCGCCGCGCGAGCGCGCCGTAGACGTCGCGCTCAGCAACAGCTCGGGATTCGGCGGTCACAACGCCACGCTCGCCGTCCGCCGGTACCGCCCGGGGTGACGTTCTCCTCGCCCGAGTTCCGGACGGGCACCGGGTATGATTCGCATCGGTTCGGCGATGGCGGGCCCATGCGACTCGGCGGAGTCGACGTGCCGTCGGACGTGCATTGCGCCGGCCACTCAGACGGCGACGCGATCTGCCACGCGCTCACCGACGCGATCCTCGGCGCGGCCGGGCTCGGCGACATCGGCGAGCTCTATCCCGACACCGACCCGGCCAACGAGGGCCGCGACTCGGTCGAGATGCTCGCCGCCGCGCTCGCCCTCGTTCGCCGTCAGCGCTTCCGCGTCGTCAACGTCGACGCGACCGTGATTGCCGAGCGGCCCAAGATCGGCCCGCACCGCGCGGCGATCCGCGCGCGGCTCGCCACGGTGCTCGGCCTCGATCTCACCGCCGTCGGCATCAAGGGAAAGACGAACGAGGGAATGGGCTGGGTCGGCCGCGGTGAAGGGCTCGCGGTGATCGCGGTCGCGACGCTCGCGCGCGGCTGACGCGCGGCACGGCCGCGCGACGGGTGAACGCGTTCCTTCGCTGGCTCGACGGACTGGCGCCAGCCGCGCTGTACGCCGTGGCGGGCCTCGCCGCGGCGGCGGAGAACGTGTTTCCGCCGCTGCCGTCGGACGTGATCGTGGCGTTCGCGGCGTTTGCCGCCGCGAGAGGACGCGGCAACCTCGCGGCGGCGTTCGCGGTCGTGCTCGCGGGAAATCTCGGTGGTGCGATGCTGATGTACGCCGCAGGCGCGCGGTACGGCACCGGCCCTGTGCTCCGCCGGTTCGCCACCGCCGACGTCCAGGAGCAGCGCCTGCGGGGGTGGTACGCGCGGTACGGGCTCGCGGCGATCGCGGCGAGCCGCATGCTCCCGGGCGTGCGCGCCGTCGTACCCCCGGTCGCCGGTGCGTTAGGCGTGGGCGCGTTCCGCTCGGCGCTGGCGATGGCGGTTCCGTCGGCGCTGTGGTACGGCGGTATCACATACGTCGCGTACACGGCGGGCGGCGACTTCGACGCGTTCGCGGCGCGCCTCGAGACCGGCCAGCGCTGGGTCGCCATCGGCGCGCTCGCGATTGCGGCAATCGGCGGCGCCGTGTGGTGGTACCGTCGGCGGGCGAGACGGGCCGCGTGACAGAGACGACGACGACCGACGCCGCGGCGCGCGCGTTCCGCCTCGAGCAGTTCCACGATTACCTCGCCGTCGAACGCGGTTCGGCGACCAACACGCAGCTCGCCTACGCGCGCGACGTCGCGCGGTTCGTGACCTACGCGTCGGTCGCCGGCGTGGTCTCGCCCGAGCGCGTCGCGCCGCGGACGCTTCGCGAGTTCGTCTTCCATCTGAAAGACCTCGGCCTCGCGCCGTCATCCATCCGCCGGAGCATCAGCGCGCTCCGGACGTACTATCGGTTCCTGCTCGACGAGGGGCAGGTCCGCGAGGACCCGAGCGAGCGGCTCGAACCGCCCGCGCGCTGGCAGACGCTCCCCGAAGTGCTCAGCGTGGCCGACGTCGAACGGCTCCTCGCCGCGCCCTCGCTGGACGACCGCATGACGTTCCGCGATCGCGCGATGCTCGAACTCGCGTACGGCGCAGGACTGCGCGTCTCGGAGTGGATCGGCATCGGCGTACGCGACGTTCGCTTCGACGAACAGTTGCTCCGGGTGTTTGGAAAGGGCTCCAAGGAGCGCCTCGTGCCGATCGGACGCTCCGCGATCGGCGCCACGGCCGTCTACCTGCGCGAGCTGCGCCCGAGGCTGGAACGCGGTGCGGGGAAGGGCGTGTTGCTGCTCAACGCGCGTGGCGAGCCGTTGACCCGCATGGGCGCATGGAAGATCCTGCGCAAACACGTCGAGACCGCGGGGACCACCACGCACGTCACGCCGCATACGCTCCGGCACAGCTTCGCGACGCATCTCCTGGAAGGCGGCGCCGACCTGCGCGCCGTGC
>DASWUT010000130.1:0-10781 GCA_036401455.1 Gemmatirosa sp.
GGGCCCGCATCCGTCGCACCTGCCCGGCGACCTCGTCGGCCGCCGCCGCGCTCTGCTCGGCGAGGGCGCGGACCTCGTCGGCAACGACCGCGAAGCCGCGCCCGGCCGGCCCGGCGCGCGCCGCCCCGAGCGCGGCGTTCAGCGCGAGAAGGTGCGTCTGTGCCGCGACCTCGCCGATGACGGCGGCGCAGTTGTCGGCCACCCCCGCCGCGTCGCGCAGTGCGCCGAGTTCGCGCGCGGAGGTGTCGGCGACCTCGCGGGCGCCTAACAGCAGTGCGACCGCGCGCCCGATCTCCGCCCGCGCCGACTCAGCCGTGCGGCGGATCTCGCGCCCGGCGCGCTCGGCGTCGACCGCGGCACGACGGATCGCGAGCCCGCGTTCGGCGAGTTCATGCACGGCGCCGCCTGCCGCGTCGAGTGCGCCGAGCTGGGTCGCCGCCCCAGCCGAGATCTCGAGCACCGCGCCGGTGACGTGCTGCGTGGCTGCGGCCGTGCCGGTCGCGTTGCCGGCCAGCTCGGCCGATGCGGCCGATACCTGGTCGGCCTCTTCCTGCACGCGCGCGAGCAGGCCGCGCAGCCGCTCCCGCGCGTGGTCCAGCGTGTGGCCGAGTCGCGCGTACTCGGCCGACGCGTCGGGATCGGCCGTGGTACGGGCGGCGACGCGGTGGGCCGTGCCGGCGGCCGCGTGTTCATCGGTCTGTCCGCGCGCGTCGCGCAGGTCGCCCTCGCCCATCGCGCCGAGTTCGGCGCCGAGGGCGGCGAGGGGGCGGGTGACGGCGCGCGAGGTGCGCATCGCGGCGTAGGCGCCAACGACGACGGCCGCGAGGAGCAGGCCCAGCAGGCCCGCCTCGCGTTCGCGCACGAGCGCGGCGGCATCCGCCTCGCGCTCCGCCGCACGGATCGATGCGGCGGCGCGCAGGCGCCCGAGTTCCTGTTCGACTTCGTCGACGTCGGCCGTGGCGCGGGCGACCGCGGCCGACGCGTCGGCTCGCTGGCCCACCGCGGCGTACGCGCGGACCATCGTCAGCCGCGCCTCGATCGCGGCCTGCGTGCGCCCGATCGCCTCCAGGCGCTCGCGCTCGGCGTCCCCGAGGCTGGGGAGCGCGATCGCGTCGCGGCGCAGCCCGTCGGCCTCGTCCATCGCGCGCTGGTAGCGGTGCGCGGCCTCCTCGCCGCCCCCCTCGGCGTAGCGCGTGCCGGCGACGATCTCGCGGAGCAGCGCCGGACTCACCTGCCCGACGGTGTCGTAATGCGAGTGGAGTGCTGCGACGATGGCGGCATGACGCTCCGCTGCTGCGTCGAGCGTCGCCAACCCGAGCGCACCCGCGGCGCCGAGCAGGGCGAGCGTGCCGCCGAACCCGAGGCGCAGTCGCCCGGTGATCGTCCAGCGCGGAAGCGTCGCGCCGCCCGCGGCGTGGCTCACCGGACGGTGGAGCGGCTGGCGGGCACGACGGCGATCGTCACGCCGCGCCCGATGACGCCGTGCCGGCCGTCGAAGGCGATCGGGCCGGCGACGCCGCGGACTGCGGGCGCGGTGTGACCGAGCGAGGCGAGCCAGCTGCGAACGCGTCGGCGGCGGTCCGGGGCGTCGAGATCGACCGCGAGCGCCGCGTGTCCGAGCAGCAGTGTGGCCTCGTAGGCGAGCGCGGCGCGGACGTCGGGTCGTTCACCGTAGCGCGCGGTGTACCGGGCAACAAACGCGCGCGCTTCGGCGGGTGCATCGGCGCGCTCGGCAGCGGCGGCCGTGAACGGCACGGCGTAGCGCGCGCCGGCGAACTCGGCGGAATCGGCGAGCGGGGCGACGCCGTCGCCGCCTAACAGCGGCGTGTGGTCGCCCGCGGCGCGCAGTGCGCGGAGGAGCGCCGCGGCCTCGTTGGCGTCGCCGGGAAAGAGGATCACGTCGGGGTGGCGCGCGGTCAGGTAGCGCGCGTAGACCGGCCAGTCGGTGACGCCGGCGAGGTACGGGTCGCGTGCGACGAGTGCGTTGCCGCCATGCTCGAACGCGCGCGTGTACGCACGCGCGAACGCGGTCGCCCAGTCGCGGCCGTACGCATCGTTGCGGTAAACGATCGCGATGCGGCGCGCGTGGAGCGAGTCGGCGACGTAGGCGGCGACGGCGCGGCTCGCCGTCTCGTCGTCGGGCGAGAGGCGGAAGAGCCACGGCGAGCGTCCGGCGAGTGCGGCGCTCGTCCCCGTGGGGGTAACGGCGGCGACGGCGCGGGTGCCGCCGTGCTCGACGTCCTCGAAGACGGAGACCGCATCGAGGGTGCGGCCGCTCTCCGGATCGCCGACGATCCCGATCACGGCGGGGTCGTCGCGCAGGCGTTCGGCGGTGGCGACGGCGCCGTTCAGGCCATGCGGCGTGCCGCGGACGACGAAGCGGAGCCCGCGCGCGAGCGTGGCGGGCTCGGCGGCGAGGGTGACGGCGGCGAGCTCCGCCCCGCGTTGGACCGCCGTCATGCCTGGCCGGTCCGCGTCGAGCGCGATGCCGATCGCGACCTCGCGCGGCCATGCGCCGGGCGCGGCTGCAGCGCGTGCGCAGCCCGTGCCGAGTTGGGCACAATTGGCGAGGATCGCAGCGTTGAGCGCGTGCCGGATCGCGCGCGCTCGGTGCGGGGCACGGCACGGCGGGTGGCCCGGCACACGGAGTGCTGGCATCGACGGCGGGACGGGCGTGTGCTGGTGGAAGGCGCGGTGGGACGCCAGCACGACGACTGGCGCGCGCCGCACGAAACCAGGGCCGCACGGGCATGGACTCGAGGTTCGTGCACTGCCGTTCAGGTCGTCGTTCGCGTACGCCACGCATGAGCCGGGTGTACGCTCGCTTGCTCCTCTGGAAACGCGAGGATTACCTTGCCCACGCCGCCTTTCGTTCGCGCCCGCCGGTGGCGCGATCAGCGGACGTACACACGCCGCCCCACACCGACTGGCATGACAAGTAATTCCCGCCCGCGGCCACGCGGCATGGCCGCGGCCGCCCGCGCGGTCTCCGCCGGCGCCTCGGCCTGTGCGCTGCCGCTCGCGGCCATCGCGCTGCTCGCGCTGACGGCCTGCGAGGGCCCGCACACGCCCGACTCGGTCCTCACGACGCACTCCGAGACCAACGTCGCGGTGCTCGGGCTCTGGAAGTATCTGTTCTTCTTCGGCACGCTCGTCTTCATCGTCGTCGAGACGTTGCTGATGTACGTGATCTTCAAGTTCCGCCGTCGCCCGGGCGATTCGGCCGAGCCGCGGCACGTGCACGGCAACACGACGCTCGAGGTGCTGTGGACGGCGATCCCCGCCGTCATCCTCGTCTTCATCGCCGTGCCGACGGTGCGGACGATCTTCCGCACGCAGGCCAAGGCGAAGGCCGGCGCGCTGCAGGTCGAGGTCATCGGCCATCAGTGGTGGTGGGAGTTCCGCTACCCCGAGTACAACATCACGACGGCCAACGAGCTGTACCTGCCGACCGGGCGCACGGTGAACTTCGCGCTCAAGACGGCGGATGTGCTGCACTCGTTCTGGATTCCGGCGCTCTCGGGCAAGCGCGATCTCATCGCGAATCACACCAACTATCTGTGGTTCACGCCGGACTCGGCGCTCGGTGCGGCGGCGTGGAACGGCCACTGCGCCGAGTACTGCGGCGCGAGCCACGCGAACATGAAGTTCCGCGTGTACACGGTGAGTCCGGCACAGTTCGCGAGCTGGGCGAAGGGGCAGCAGCAGGTGGCCGTGTTCGGCGCGACGCCGACGGCGGCGGCGCCCGGTACGGGTGCGCCGCAGAGCAGCATGCCCGTGTCGGCCGGTGACTCGGCGGCGGCGCAGGCGACTGCGCGGCAGCGCGCGGGGATCGCGACCGCGGGCCCGAAGGCGCAGACCGACCAGCCCGCGGTGAGCAGCGACGTCGCCGCGCGCAACAACGCCGCACCGACGGTCAACGCGTCGGGCGCGGGCACGCCGCAGGCGGGCGTCGCCGGCGCGCGGCCGGGCACCGTGAAGCCGCAAGGGCCCATCACGCCGCAGACCGCGCAGCAGCAGGCGGAGTACGCGGGCGTGCCGGCGGGTTACACCTTCCCGATGGCGAGCATGCCGGCGAACATCGTCCCGATGACGCCGATCCCCGCCGAGATCGCGCAGGGGACGTTGCTCGCGGGGGACCCGACGCGTGGGCTGGCGACGATCAAGACGAAGTCGTGCGGCGGGTGCCATTACATCAACGGCAACCCCGTGATGATGGGCAAGATCGGGCCGAATCTGACGCACGTCGGCTCGCGCAACACGATCGCTGGTGGGCTCTTCCCGAACGACGCCGCGAACCTCTCGGCGTGGCTCAAGAACGCGCGCGCGATGAAGCCCGGGGTCACGATGCCGACGCTCGGCATCGGCCAGTACGACCCCATGACGAAGGCCAGGGTGACGCCGGCACTCGGCGGGCTCACCAACCAGGAAGTCGCCGACATCGTGGCCTACCTGCACGCATTGAAGTAACCTCCCGACGCACCCATCATGGCCACCACGATTGCGCCGCCGCGATACGCGCCGGCGGACACGCGAGTCGACACGAGGGTCTCCGAGGAGCCGACGGGCCTCTGGAGCTGGCTCACCACGGTCGACCACAAGCGGATCGGGACGCTGTACCTGATCACGTCCCTCGCCTTCTTCATCTGGGGCGGGCTCGAGGCGGGGCTGATCCGCGCGCAGCTCGCGCAGCCTAACGAACACCTGGTCTCGGCCGAGACGTACAACCAACTGTTCACGATGCACGGCACGACGATGGTGTTCCTCGCCATCATGCCGCTGTCGGCCGCGTTCTTCAACCTGCTGATCCCGCTCCAGATCGGTGCGCGCGACGTCGCCTTTCCGCGGCTCAACGCGTTTTCGTACTGGATCTACCTGTTCGGCGGGATCTTCATCACGCTGCCCGTGCTGTTCCACGCGGCGCCGGACGGCGGGTGGTTCGGCTACGCACCGCTGACGACGAAGGCATCGAGCCCGGGGATCAACATCGACTTCTGGGTGATCGGGCTCCAGATCCTCGGCATCAGCACGCTGGCGGCGTCGTTCAACTTCATCACGACCGTCATCAACATGCGGGCGCCCGGGATGAACATGATGCGCATGCCCATGTTCACCTGGAACGCGTTCATCGTGCAGTTCCTGATCCTGCTGGCCTTCCCGGTCATCACGATCGCGCTGCAGTTCCTGATCTTCGATCGGTTCTTCGGGACCAACTTCTACACGACGGCCGCGGGCGCGGACCCGCTGCTCTGGCAACACCTGTTCTGGATTTTCGGGCACCCCGAGGTCTACATCCTCATCCTGCCCGCGTTCGGGCTGGTGAGCGAGGTCATCCCGACGTTCAGCCGCAAGCCGATCTTCGGCTACCCGGTGATGGTCTACGCGACCACGCTGATCGGCTTTCTCGGCTTCGGCGTGTGGGCGCACCACATGTTCGCGGTGGGAATGGGTCCGGTGGCGGACTCGGTGTTCTCGCTGACGACGATGCTGATCGCGATCCCGACGGGCGTGAAGATCTTCAACTGGATCTCGACGATGTGGGGCGGTGCGCTGCGCTTCACGACGGCGATGAAGTACGCGACGGCGCTCGTCGGCCTGTTCACGATCGGCGGCATCTCGGGCGTGATGCACTCGTCGCCGCCGGCGGACCTGCAGCAGACGGACAGCTACTTCATCGTCGCGCACTTCCACTACGTGCTGTTCGGCGGCTCGATGATGGGGCTGTTCGCCGGGATCTACTACTACTTCCCGAAGTTCACGGGGCGGCTGCTCGACGAGAAGCTCGGCAACTGGAGCTTCTGGACGATGCTCGTCGGGATGAACCTGACGTTCTTCCCGATGCACTTCTCGGGGCTGCTCGGCATGCCGCGCCGCGTGTACACGTACGACGCGGACCAGGGCTACACGGGCTTCAATCTCGCCTCGTCGATCGGGACGGCGATCCTCATCGTCGGCGTCTGGTTCACGATCTACAACCTGATGAAGAGCTGGAACAAGGGCGAGAAGGCGGGCAACGATCCGTGGGGCGCGGGCACGCTGGAGTGGACGATTCCGTCGCCGCCGCCGGACTACAACTTCGCCGAGCTGCCGCGCGTGACGTCGCGCTACCCGCTGTGGGACGTGAAGGCTCCGCAGCTGACGGCCGAGGTGCCGCATTCGGAGCAGGGCGACACGCGGCTCGGCGTGGGCGTGCCCGGCGCGGGGCTGGGCGCCAACGGCGCGGAGGCGACGCACACGCACGTCAACCCGACGGGCGGCGCGGGACCGTTAGGCGGCGCGCCGGTGATGGCCAACGCGATGACGCGCGGCGCCGCGGCGCGCCGCATGCCGACCGCGAAGGAGCTCGGCATTCCGATGCCCAACCCGAGCATCATGCCGCTCGTCTGCGCGCTCGGCGTGATCGTGATGTTCTCGGGGCTGATGTTCCTCGAGAAGAACCTGCTCGTCGGCGTCGGTATCATGGCGTTCGGCGCACTCTGGTGGATTTCGTCGCTCTTCAACTGGCTCACCACGCCGCTCGAGGACGCGCACTAGCATGGCCACCACCGTCACGACGATGACGTCCGCCAACCAGGCGGACACGCACACCGCGGGGCACTACACGACCACCGGGCTCGACAGCCGGAAGATCGCCATCTGGGCGTTCATCGGGTCGGAGTGCATGCTGTTCACGTCGCTCATCTCGACGTACCTGATCTACAAGGGGAGGTCGCTCGTCGGCCCGTTCCCGCACGAGGTGTGGCGCGACCCGTCGACGGGGCACGTGTTCAAGCCGATTCTGAACATCCCCGTCACCTCCGCGTCGACGTTCGTCCTGCTCATGTCGTCGCTGTGCATGGTGCTCGCGCACAACGCGGTCGTGAACGCGGACAACCCGCAGAAAAGCCTGATCAACAACTCGAAGCTGTGGCTCGCGATGACGGCGATCCTCGGCGCGACGTTCCTCGGCTTTCAGGCGTACGAGTTCACCTCGTTCGTGCACGAGGGGCTGACGATCCGGACCAACCTGTTCGGCTCCAGCTTCTTCACGCTCACCGGATTCCACGGCGGCCACGTCACGGCCGGCGTGATCTGGCTGCTCGCGCTCCTCGCGATCGACCTCAAGCGCGGGCTGCGGCCGAGCGACGCGCTGGCCGTCGACCTCGCGGCGCTGTACTGGCACTTCGTCGACGTCGTCTGGATCGTGATCTTCACGCTCGTCTACCTCATTCAGTAGGAGCGCGCGATGGCCAATCCCCCGTCCGCCAATCCCGTCGCTGCGCAGGCCGCGCACGACGCCCACCAAGCCGCACATGGTGACCACCCGACCGCGGGCACCTACGTCAAGGTCGGCGTGGTGCTCACGGCGATCACCGTGCTCGAGGTGTGGGCGTACTACGTCCCGAGCCTCGTCGCGGCGCGCGGGCTGTTCATCTCGATCCTGCTCACGCTGTCGGCGATCAAGTTCGTCACCGTGGTCATGTTCTACATGCACCTGAAGTACGACCACAAGCTGTTCCGCGCCCTGTTCACGGGGCCGTTCATCGTCGCCTCGCTGACGCTGATCGGCCTGATGTTCCTGTTCGGCAAGCTGGCCGTGCGGCTCGGACTGCTGGCCTGACCTCGCCCGACGCGGCGGGGTACGACACGGCCGGGCGCGGAACTCCCGCCCCGGCCGTTTCGGTTTGCGAGTAGGCGACCGCGGTGTCGTCGGGATGTTGGATGGATGACATCCCAGGCCGGGACGCCTTTCCTGCGGTTGGATTCCCATGCTGATGCTTCTCCACCCCGTCGCGCAGGTCGGCGCGGGTCTGTCCATTCACGCCAGCACCGTCGTCGGCTCGCTCGCCCTGGGCGCGCTGTACGAGTGGCGCGCGCGGCAGGCAGCCGCGTCGGCCGCGGACGGCGCGCACCCCGGGTCGCCGACCACCGCTCAGCGCGCGATGTTCTTCGGCGCGCTCGCGATCCTGCTCGCCACGCTCAACGGGCCGCTGCACGACCTGAGCGACACGTACCTGTTCTCGGCGCACATGGTCCAGCACCTCGTGCTGGAGCTGGTCGTGCCGCCGTTGCTGATCGCGGGGACGCCGGGGTGGATGTTGCGCCCGCTGATCCGCGGATCGCGCGTGCGCCGGCTCGCCGAGGTGGCGCTGACGCCGATCAGCTGCTTCGCGCTCTTCAATGTCGTGCTGTGCGCGTGGCACCTGCCGCCGCTCTACAACCTCGCGCTCGCCGAGCACCCGGTGCACATCGTCCAGCACCTGATGTTCCTGAGCGCGAGCGTGGTCATGTGGTGGCCGCTCCTGAGCCCGCTTCCCGAGCTGCCGCGGCTCAGCTATCCGGGGCAGATGCTGTACTGCTTCCTGATGACGCTGCCGATGTCGGTCGTGGCGGTCTACATCACGATGGCCGACCGGGTGCTCTATCCCCTGTACGCGATCGCGCCGCGGGTGGCGGGGATCTCACCGCTCGAGGACCAGCGGTACGGCGGGCTGGTCATGTGGATCCCGGGCGGGATGTTCTTCTACATCGTGATGAGCGTCGTGTTCTGGCAGTGGTCGCACCGCGGCGGCGACGACCGGGCCGCGGCGCAGGCGCCGGTGGGCGTCGGCGCCGTTTGACCACCAGCGCGCCGGACTACCCGGCGCGCGCGGTCAGCCAGGGATCGCCCGTCATCCACGCCGGATCCGGCGCGAAGAGGAACACCAGGCCGCCATTCGCGAGCTTCGGGAGCAGCCGTTCAGCGCGCGACGGCTCGAGCGCGGGGCACCCCTCGCTGCGGCCGGCCTTGGTCTCGGTCACGTACGGGGCGCCATGCGCGACGACGCGGCGGGCGCGGGCGTTCTCGTTGAACCCGTCCGACACCCCCGCCAGGCGGAGGCCGACGGAGTTGTACGTGCCGCCACCGGCGTGACCACGGAAAGCGTAGAGCTCCTGCGCGACGTAGAGCCCGAGCGACGTCGCCTCACTCCCTGAGGCGTTCGAGAAGCGCGTCGGCACGCCATACTGCGTCTCGGACGAGCCGCGGCCGTGCGCGACGGCGAATGGGCCGTCGACGACCCGTAGCGCAGCCATGTCGAACACGTACCCGCGGGGCGTCGTGCTCGGCAGGCCGTAGTCGACGAAGTACAAATAGGGCTTGGTGTCCGGGTGTGCGGCGTGGTACGCGAAGTAGCTGCGGAACGCATCTTCGAGCGCCTGCGGGTGACTCGTCTGCCGCACGCCGCTGGCGAGGGCACCGAGCGCGCTCGCGACCTCGGTGGTGAGGAGGCTCGCCGGTCGCATGGCCGCGGAGTCGGTCCCGGTTCGGCGCGCGGGGAGCACCCCGGAGCCGCCGACGAGCGACGCGGCGGCGGTCACGACCGGACCGGTGCGTTGGTGCTCCGGGATGAAGCGGGCGGCGACGATGCCGAGCGCGGCGACGGCGCCGAGGCTCAGAGTGGCGAGCTGTTGACCGAGGTGACGAGCGTTACGTCGAAGCATGATACGGATGCGCGGCGAACGGGTTCGGTCGGTATACAACTGTTTACCGACGGAGATCCGTCTGGACCTGTCCGGGTTTCATGCATCGACGCCTCGGCGCTTGCCGCAGTCACGCCGGCGGGGATGTCAACACGAGCGCATCCCTCAGAAGCTGGGGCCGAGCAACACGGCATTCAGCACCAGCCGGTCCATGCTCCGCACCCAGCCACGGAACGTGGGGTCGTTCTGAAACAGCACGACGTGCCCGCGCCCCAATGGCTCCTCGACGACGAGGGCGGTGTTGCGCAGCAGGCGCTCGGTGTTGTCCGGCCAGGTGAACCCCGCCCGGGTGAACGCGCCGGTGCGCGGGAACACCGCGACGTTGTTCCCCTCGCGCGAGAGCCGCAGGAACGTGCTGCCTTCGACGAGGGCGGTCACGCGCGGCTGTTCGTAGCCGAAGGTGAGCCAGTGCGTGCGGTCGAGTACGGCGTCGAACATCGCGCCCGGAACCGACGCCGGCGTGTTGGGCGCGGCGCTCGGGCTCGTCACCGCGAGCAGGTCGCCGCGCGCTGGGGCAGCGGTGTCGGCCGCCGCGGGGCGGGCAGCGTTGGACGTCGTGTCCCCGCCGACGCGGCGCGCGCTCGTCAGGTCGACGTCGGGGCGCGCGGCCCAGTCGGTGGCGCCGCCCATCGTGACGAGCGTTCCCCCGGTGCGGGCCCATGCCTTGAGGCGGCCGAGTCCTTCGCCGCCGACCGAGCGGCCGATCGCGCCGGGCGAGCCGTCGGGGATGACGACGACGTCGAACCGTCCGAGGTCGCCGCTACCGAGCGCGGCCCAGTTGAGGTGCACGAAATCGACGCCCCATCGCCGGTCCATCGTCCACCAGAGCGCGCCGAATGCGGTCTGCGAGAGGCCCTCGTCGCCGACGACGGCGACGCGCGGCCGCTTGAGGGCAGTGACGGCCGACGAGCCAATGCCGAACTGCCCCCGCTCGGTGTAGGCGGACGCGACGGGCGTCACGGGCACGCCGCGCTCACGGGCGAGGCGGTCGAGCGTCGTGCCTAACGATGCCGCGTTGCGGGAGGTGAAGACGATGAAGGTGCCGCGCGGCCAGAGCCGGCCGCCGGCCTCGACGGTGTCGGTGGCGACGGCGACGCGGTATCCGGACGCGAGCAGCCGGAAGGCGAGCGGCGCGGCCCCGCTGCGCGCGGGAGCGAACAGGTACGCGGTGGGTGACGCGACGCCGCCGACCACGCCGCCGCCGAGCGCGGTCGGGAGCGGCTCGGTGGCGAGCGGCTCGGCGCCGGGCGCGCCGTAGGGCGTGGCCGCAGGGCCGGCGA
>DASWUT010000131.1:0-3322 GCA_036401455.1 Gemmatirosa sp.
TGGCTACTCGTCGAGACCGCGCATCGGCCGTACTCGTATCTCGTCCCGTTCGAAGCCTTCCCGAACCGCACCGAGGTCTGGGACCCGAGCGGGCGTGTGGCGCGCGTCGTCGACGACGCCCCGCTGGACGAGCAGGCGTCGCGACGCTTCGACGCCGTGCCCACCGGGCCACGCGACGTCGCGTGGCGCGCCGACGCGCCGGCCACGCTCACCTGGATCGCCGCCCTCGACGGCGGTGACCCGCAGGCCAAGGTCGACGCGCACGACGCGCTCCGCTCGCTCGCCGCACCGTTCACCGGCGCGCCGGTCGAACACGCGCGGCTCGGATACCGCGGTACCGGGGTCGTGTGGGCCCGCACCGACCTCGCCTTCGTAACCGAGAGCTGGCGCCGCACGCGCCGCACGCGCACCTGGGCCTTCGATCCCGGCGATCCGACGAAGGCGCCGCGGCTCGTCTTCGACCGCTCGTCCGAGGACCGCTACGGCGATCCGGGCCGCTTCGCGACCGCGCCCAACGCGAACGGTCGCCCGGTGCTGCTGACGTCGCGCGACGGACGCTACGCCTTTCTCACCGGCACGGGCGCGTCCACCGAGGGCGACCGGCCATTCGTCGACCGGTACGAGCTCGCGACGGGCACGACCGTGCGCCTCTTTCGCTCGGCGGCGCCGTACTACGAGGAGTGCGTGGCCGTGCTCGACCCGGACGCGGGAACGTTGCTGACGCGGCGCGAGGGCGTGGCCGAGGCGCCCAACTACTGGCGGCGCGAGGCCGTGCGGCGGATCGCGCCCGTGCAGCTGACGACGTTCCGCGACCCCGCGCCGCAGTTCGCGGGCGTGACGTCGCGCCTCGTCACGTACAAGCGCGCGGACGGCATCGATCTCTCCGCGACGGTCTACCTGCCCGCGGGGTACGATCAGAAGCGCGACGGCCCGCTTCCGTTCTTCCTGTGGGCCTACCCGCTCGAGTATGGATCCGCGGCCGCGGCCTCGCAGGTGGTCGGGTCGCCGTACCGCTTCACGCGGCCGACGGGCGCGTCCGAGCTGTTCATGCTCACGCAGGGCTACGGCGTGATGGAGAACCCGACGATGCCGATCGTCGCGAAGGATGGACGCGAGCCGAACGACACGTACGTCGAGCAACTCGTGTCGAGCGCGCGGGCGGCCGTCGACGAGATCGTCACGTTAGGCGTGGGCGACCGCGACCGCGTCGCCGTCGGCGGGCACTCGTACGGTGCGTTCATGACCGCGAACCTGCTCTCGCACACCTCCCTCTTCCGCGCCGGCATCGCCCGGAGCGGCGCGTACAATCGCACGCTCACCCCGTTCGGCTTTCAGGGCGAAGAGCGCGACTACTGGCGCGCGCGCGAGCTGTACACGGCGATGTCGCCGTTCACCTACGCCGACTCGATGAAGACGCCGCTGCTGCTCATTCACGGCATGGCGGACGACAACACGGGCACGTTCCCGATCCAGAGCGAGCGGTACTACGCGGCGCTCAAGGGCAATGGCGCGAAGGTGCGCTACGTACAGCTGCCGGCCGAAGCGCACGCGTACCGCGCGCGCGAGAGCATCGGCGACACGCTGGCCGAGATGGTGAGCTGGCTCGATACGTACGTGAAGCCGGCACGCACCGGGCGCGCCGCGGTGCAATAACGAACGGGCGCGCCGGGGCGACGTCGCCGCGGCGCGCCTCGCCGAAGGCCTCAGGGGCTCTTCGGCGTGGCCGGGGTGGAGGACTGCGGCGCGCCCTTGGCGTTCTGCATGCCCGCGCCGGCGGGCCCCGAGGTCGGGTGGCCGGGGATGACTCCGTGCGAACCGGCGGCCTTGCCATGCGCGCCGGCGGTGTCGCCGGCCGCGTTCGCGACGCCGGTCCCGCGCGACATGCCCGTCGTGCTGTCGCCCATCGACGGGTTGGGGCTGAGCGTCTGCTGCGTCGCCGGCGAGGCCGCCCCGCTGTCGGCGTTGTTGGCGTACGGCGTCTTCATCGCGCCCTTTTGCGTGTTCACGTCGCCGCCGCAGGCCGTGAGGCCCGCGGCAGCGGTCGTGACGAGCGTGAGGGCGACGAGCCGGCGTGGGCCGGCTCCGGTCACTGCGCGGCCCCCCCGCCGAGCTTGCCCTGGATCGCCTTGGCGTCGTCGAGGTGCTGCTGCACGATCGGCGCGGCCTTGGTCAGCATGCCCTTGAGCGCGGCGTTCTGCGCCTGCCCTTCGGCCTTCTGGACCATCGCGAGCGTGTTGGTGTGCGCCAGGACCTGCCCGTTGACGTAGGCGGTGTCGAACGCCATCCCCTTCGGCGCGGCCTGGAGCATGGCCGTCATCTTCTTGCCCGCATCGCCGATCGAGTCCTTCGCGCCAGCGGCCGGCTTGAGGTTCTGCGCCTTCCCGATCGCGTTCCGCTGGGAGATCATCTGCGTGTGCTCGGCGATCATCCGCTGCGCGTACTTCCGCACGTCGGGGTTGGTCGCCTTGGTGAGCGCGACCTTCGAGGTCATGATCTCGCCCTCGTCCGCGGCCTGGGTCAGCGAGACGATCTCGGGGTCGGTCATCTGGGCGGTGCTGGTCGGCACGGGGCTGCCGCCGCCGTGCACCGAATCGGCCGGAGTCGTCGGCCCGCCGGCGCCGGCCGGGGCGGTGCCGCCAGCGCTCGCCGTCGTCGACGGCGCGCTCGCCGCCGCGGAGGCTGCCGTGTCGGTCGACGCGGTGTCTCCCGACTTGCCACCACACGCCCCGAGCACCGTGCTGGTGCCGAGGGCGATCACCACACCCAGTCGCGTCGCGTTCCGCATGTGAAGCCTCTCAAGTAGTTCGGTGAGTCTGCGCGAATCCTGCGCTCATGGCGGAGACATCGTGCCTCCGCGACTCGGCGCGTCCCGCCGGCTGCATTCGCCTGACGCCGCCCGCGGGTTCGAGGTCGTGCCTCGGCCTGGGAGGCCGCCCGCGAAGTTCGGGTTGGGCCGCACGCGATTCGACGCGGAAAAGGGCAAGTTCCGTGCACTCTGCGATGCGGTCGCGTGTATCAGCACACCGATCCTGGCGTTTCGCGTGACGCCGAGCGCCCCGACACCCACCGGCCCGAGCGGCCCAGCGCGTGCACCGCGACTCCGAGCGCCAGATGTTTGCCGCCGCCCTGTCGCCATCCGGGCGCGCGATCGCCACCGTCGCCCCCCTGCATGTCCGCTGCGCCGCACGAAGTGCCCCCAACGATCCCGCCCGCGCCGAACAGCGCGCCGTTTCGGTCGGCGACGGCCGGCGCGGGCGACCTCGCGCGTGCCGCGACGCGCCAGCTCCGCCGGTCCTGCGCGACGACGGTTTCGATGCTCGCC
>DASWUT010000132.1:0-6240 GCA_036401455.1 Gemmatirosa sp.
CCCGCGAGACTGGCGATCTCGCCGAGATGCCGCAAGACGACGCGGTTGCCGGGGTCGAGCGCGCGCGCGTGCTCGAACGCCGCCCGGGCATCGGCGAGCGCGCCGGTGTCGAACAACGCCTGCCCGAGCACGACGTGTCCCGTCAGGTGGTCTGGGAATTCGGCGAGCTGCGCACGCAGCATGGTGACGGCTTCTTCCACCGCGCCCGACCGTCGTAACGCGTCGGCGAGCGGCGCAAGGTTCCGGCGCGGCTGCGCAGCGTAGCGGTGCCGCAACTCGTCGATCCGGGCGGAAGCGGCCATGGCGAACGGGCGACGCCGCGGCGGTCGGCGCGCTGCGGCAGAGGCGGGCGGGGGTGAAGCCGAACGCGTAAGCATACCCTGCGGAGAACCGACGCGTCAACGCGCGGCAGAACGTCGCGAGTGCCCCGAAGTGTCGCGTTCCCTTGCCTTTAGCGCGCGCGAAACCGTACGTTTCCGCCAGTCACGCCCGTCCCACGGCGCGCCACGGTGCTCTGTCCCGTCGGCGCGCCGCGCGCGTCCGGGACCCGCCGGGTGCCCCGTCGCGCGCGCGCCACCCCGTTCACTGCCCTTCCTGCAAGGAGTCTCGCTCCGTGCTGCAACAGATGCGAAGCAGCGGCAAGTACTTCGTCGTCATCATGGCCGCCGCCTTCGTTGCCGTGTTCCTCTTCGGCCAGACGTCCGGGCTGCTCGGCGGCGGCCCCCGCCTGACGCCCAATACCGCCGTGGCGAAGGTGAACGGCGATGAGATCCTCGCGACCGATTACCTGCGCGCCGTCGACGCACGCGCACAGCAGGAAAGCCAGCGCCTCGGGCGCGCCCTCACGCTCGATGAGCGCCACGATCTCGAGCAGCAGACGTTCGATCAGCTCGTCGGCGACCGGCTGATCTCGCAGGAGATCGCCAAGCGCGGCATCGGCGTGACCGACGACGAGATCCGAGCCGCGGCACAGACGCAACCGCCGCCCGAGCTGCGCGACAGCCCCGAGTTGCAGACCAACGGACAGTTCGACCCCGAGAAGTACCGGCGCTTCCTCGCGAGCCCGACGGCGCGCGGCGGCGGGCTGCTGCTGCAACTCGAGTCGTACTACCGCACCGGCATCCCGCGCGAGAAGCTGCTCGATGCGGTCGCGAGCGGTGCGTATGCCTCGGACGCGCGGTTGTGGCAGGCGTACCAGGACGAGCACGACTCGGCGCAGGTGTCGTACGTCGTCCTTCGCCCCGATCTCGTACCGGACAACGCGGTCTCGATCGCCCCCGCCGACGTGCAGGCGTACTACGACGCGCACCGAAAGACCTTCGAACGTCCGGGCCGCGCCGTGGTGTCGCTGCTCACGCTGCCGCGGACGATCACCGCCGAGGACAGTGCGGCCGCCCGCGATCGCGCACTGAAGATCCGCGCCGAACTCGTCGGGGGCGCGAAGTTCGAGGACGTCGCGAAGCGCGAGAGCGCCGACTCGGGGTCGGCCGCGCAGGGCGGCTCGCTGGGCACCGGTGGACGCGGCCGCTTCGTACCCGAGTTCGAACGCGCGGCATACGCGCTCCAGCCGGGGCAGATCTCCGAGCCGGTTGCGACACAGTTCGGCTACCACATCATCCGCGTCGACGCGAAGCAGGGCGACTCGCTCACGCTCCGTCACATCCTGATCCCGATCACGCAGGGCGATTCGACCGCGGCGCGTGTCAATCGCGAGGCCGACGCGATCGCGAGTGCGGCCGGATCGTCGGACGATCCGCGCAAGTTCGACGCGGCCGCGCAGCGGTATGGTCTGACGCCGCGTCGCGTGCCCGTCTTCGAAAACCAGCCGCTCACCGTGAACGGGCACGCGGTGCCGAGCGTGAGTGCCTGGGCGTTCAGCGGCGTGCGCCCGGGCGAGACGAGCGATCTGTTCGACGCACCGGACGCGTATTACCTCGCGCGACTCGACTCGCTTTCCCCGGGTGGTCCGCAGCCGCTCGCCGAAGTGCGGGGAGAAATCCAGCAGCGCCTGCTCACGGACAAGAAGCTCCACGCGCTCGTGCCGCGCGCCGAGCAGCTACGTCAGGCCGCCGCGCGCTCGACGCTCGAGCAGGCCGCGGCGCAGCAGCAACTCACGGTGCAGCACGCCGGTCCGTTCACCCGCGGCAGTCTCGTCCCGGGGCTTGGTCAGTACACGGAGCCGGTCGGCGCGTCGTTCGGCGTGGCGCCGGGTGCCCTCACGGCGCCGATCGTGGGCCGCGACGGCGTGTACGTGTTGCGCGTCGATCGGCGCGTCGCCGCCGACAAGGGCGCGTGGCAGGCGCAGAAGACGGCGCAACGGCAGCAGGTCGCGCAGTCGTTGCGGCAGGCCCGCGTCCGCGAGTTCCTCGCCGATCTGCGCTCGACCGCGAAGATCGATGACCGGCGCGCCGAGGTCGAGGCCGCGCAGCGGCGCCAGGCGAACAGCTGAACGACCGCCGCCGGGCGAGGCGCGCGCGTCAGTCGAGCAATCGCTTCGGCTGCCGCGCGCGCTCTTCTTCTTCGGTCAGCGGCGGGGGGGGCACGTACGGCGGCGCGTAGGGCGGCGGATACGACGTTCCGCCCGCGTACCCGCCCGGCGGTGGGTACGAACCGTCGGTCGGCGCTCCGCCGGTGAGGTCGGCCCGCAACGGGTCGATCACGGCTCGCTGCGCCTCCTGCATCTGTCGCCGGAACTGGTTCACGTAGCGACCGACCGTCCCGGCCAGCTCGGGGATTTTTTGCGGCCCGAACAGTACGAGGATCAGCACGACGATGATGAGGATCTCGCCGAGCCCGAGGTTGCCTAACATGGAATGCCTGCCATGGGTCGCCTAGCGTTCGCGTCCAGTCGTCGTCGCCGCAGCCCCGCGGCAGAGCCGGCGCGGTCTTAGAACAGCGACCGCGCGATCAGGTACGCGAGCAGCACGCCCACGAGGCTCAGCAGCGACACGTCGAGCGCGACCGGCCCGACCGAGAAGGTCAAGATAACCAGGTCGATCGTCAACGGGCCGACCGACGGCGTCGCGCCGGTCGTTAGGAACTGCTTGACCGCGCCGGGCGGCATGAACCGCCGCGCAACCTGCGTCAGCACTCCGCCGACGATGAACCCCGTCGCGAGAACGGTGACGTAGAAACGCGGTGGTCGGGACGATGGACGGGGCGACATGACGTGACGTGCGGGAGCAAAGGGCGCGCAGCGATCAGGAGCGCCGTTCCTGTGCGTACGCGATGGCGTCGGCGAGCGCGGTCCGCGCCGGCGACTCGGGGAGGGCGGCGAGCGCGTCATCGGCCTCGGCTGCGAGCCGATCGACGCGCCGGCGTGCGTACTCGAGTCCGCCGTTGTTGGCGACGAGCGCAACGACCTCGGCGACGAGCAGATCGTCCGGGTCGGCCGTCGCAAACAGCTCGTCGACACGACGCCGCGACGCACGATCGAGCTGAGGCAGGACGGCGATGAGGGGCAGCGTCACCTTGTGTTCGCGCAGATCGAGCCCGCTCGGCTTTCCGGTGACTTCCTGCACCTCGGTGTAATCGAGCAGGTCGTCGATCACCTGGAAGAGCATCCCGAGCCGCTCCCCATATCGCGCGAGCGGTGCGCGGTACGCCGGCGCACCGCAGAGCGCCCCGAGGTCGCACGCCGCGCGGAACAGCGACGCCGTTTTGGCCCGGATCAGCTGGTCGTAGTCGGCTTCGGTGGCGGCGAGGGCGTCGGCCGCGCCGAGCTGCCGAAGTTCGCCGACCGTCATGCGCGTGGATACGTCGGCAAAGACCTGCGCCACGTCCCAATCGCCGAGCCGAACCAGCTCGGTCAGCGCCCGCGCATAGAGCAGGTCGCCCATCAACACGGCGGTCTGATGGCTGAACAGCGCGTTGATCGTCGGCATCCCGCGCCGCATCACGGAGTGGTCGACGGCGTCGTCGTGCACCAAACTCGCGAGGTGCAGTACCTCCAGCGCCGCCGCGACGGACACTGCGCGCGCCTCGGGCCGCCCCGCGACACCGCTCGCGAGCAGCAGGAGGGTCGGCCGGAACAGCTTCCCGCGCATCGCCGCGAGATGCGCGGTCACCTCCGACGCGACGACGTCATCGGTCGCGAGAATGCGTCCGAGCTCTCCGACGACGCGGTCGAGCGACGCGCGGACGGGCGCCTGCACGTCCTGCAGCGTGACCACCGCGGCACGCGCGGACGCTCCGGGCGTGAAGGCGCCAGACGTCATTGGCCGCTGGCGCGGGTCGGCGGCGGCAGCGCCGCAAGGTGCGTTGCGGCGTCGCGGAATCCGTAATCCGTGGCGAGCACGCGGACGTACCATGCCCGCGCGCCATCGACACGCCCGACCGCCCGCGCGGCCTCCGCCAACACGTAATGCACTCCGACCAGCGTCTCCGCGGCCGCGCCGCTCGCGACCGCATCGGCGGCGGCCTGCTCCAGCGCCGCGAGCGCCAGCTCCGGCCGCTGCATGTCGAGGAAGCACTGCGCGAGCGCCTCGCGCTCCCGCAGCCCACTCCCGGGTGCCGCGAGCGCGCGCTGGAACTCGCGCACCGCTTCCGTGAGCAGCCCCATCTCCCGGAACGCCACGCCCAGGTCGTAGTGGCTCTCGCGGTCGCCGGCGTCGACCGACTGCGCGATCCCCGACGTGAACGCCTGCAGCGCCGCACCGAAATCCGCGTCCTCGTCGCCGCTCTCGCGTGGCGTCCCGGTGACGAGGCGTGTCGAGGCCGGCAGCGCCGTGCTGCGCAGCCACTCGCCGAGGTCGGTCGGCTCGTCGACGGCGACGGGCACCGGAGGCGGAGAGACCGCCGCCACCGGGGGAAGCGGTTCGTCGAGGAACACAAGGTCGGCAGCACCAGCCGGCTCCGGCTGCTCCGCGCGCGACTCGTCGAGCGAGGCGGCATCCACCTCGATCGCTGGCTGCGCGACCGGCACATCGAAGACGTCGAACCCCGACACGTCGAGCGGCGCGACCGTGAAGTCCAACATCGGCTCGATGCCCGGCGCCGCGGCCGCGGGGATCTCGAAGTCGCCGAGGTCGAGCGGCTCCGCGTCGAACGGGGCGACCTGCTCGAAATCGGCGTCGAGCGTGACGGCGGTGGACACGATGTCCGAACGGACAGCTGGCGCGAGCGTCCGCAGCGCCGAGACACGGAGCGCGGCCGGATCGCCCGGGAGCGCGGTCAGCCAGCGCACGGCCGTCGACGCCGGATCGGCGACGGGCGCGAGGCGCGGTCCGCGGATCTCGAACTCGATCAGCTCGGACAGCGGGATCGACGTGGCACGTGGTGTCGACTCCGCGGACGGGCGCACGTCCGCACCGGCGAGCGCGTCCGCGAACTCGCGCACGAGCGCCCCCGCGTCGTCCGAGGTCGCTGCGCGGGCTGTCAGCAGTTCGCGAACCGCGGCGACGTCGTCCGGCGTAGCACCGAGTGCGGCGAGTTCGGCGAGGGTGCGCCGCACTTCGTCGGTTCGACCGGCGCGGTGCATCTGCGCCGCGTAGTCTGCCAGGTGCTGGCGCGCCTCGGCCCGGAACCCCTTCCGGCCGTACAGCAGACCGAGCGTGTGGTGCGCCGCCAGGTGACCCGGCGCGTGGCGGAGGACCTTGACGGCGAGCGCGACGGCGTTGTTCAGGAATCCGCCCGCGGCATAGAGGTCGATCGCGCGCTCGAAGTAGGTCACCGCGCGCGGAACGTCGCCCGCTCGCAGCGCGAGATCGCCGGCTCGGTTGAACAGCGTGACGTCGACCTCGTCGTCCGCGTCCGCGCCGCCGTCGAGGAGGCGCGCGTACTCGGCCAGCGCCTTGTCGTAGTGGCGGTCCTGTTCGTGTTGGGCCGCGGCTTTCTTGATCTTCGCGAGGGCGGACATCACCGGGTGCGGGGCTCCGAGGGAGGAGGGGCACCGCGGCGTCGGGGGCGGGCGCCGCGAATACTACCCCTCGCAGAAATCACGGACAAGCGAGCCACCGCGCCGCCCTCGTCCGCGTCGGACGCGACCCGAGGCAAGCGCTGGCGACGTGCCCGCGGTTCCCGCGCGGCGCCGCACGCCCGTCCCTCGCAGGACGCATCGGCGACCGAAACGTCAGCCGACGCGAACCGCTCGGCACCGAGCCGAATCACGCCGGGCGCGCGGTCTTTCCCATCACGTCCGCGACACGCGACAGCCGAAGCGGCGCCTGCGCCTCGCCGCGACACGCGTAGTAACACGCGTTGCAGGCGATCGGCTCGTAGCCGCGGTACGTCGACCAGTGA
>DASWUT010000133.1:0-2635 GCA_036401455.1 Gemmatirosa sp.
GAGAGTAGGACGCCGCCGACATCAAATGTGTTGTGGTTGGGGGCCCGCCTTGGGTGGCGGGCCCCCCAACCCTTTTTTTGTGTGTTGTGTGTGTTCTGATAGGGGTCCGCCGGAATGGCGGGCCCTTTTTTTTGTGCCAAGAGTGGCCGCAGGTTGTCCATCTCGCACGCCGCGTGCGAGGTCCGCCGCGTGGTCGGCCCCCTCGTTTTCTCGGGCCGCTCTGCCGGTGGCGAGGATTTTGCTTTCGAGGAGGCGGCGTCGGCCGCCCGCGGGTCTGGCCTGGTGCTCTGTATCCTTGTGTAGTGAGTATGGCGGATGGTTCCAGCGGCGATCACCAGCGCCGACGTGATGGCGATGGTGATCGCAATCGCTCGGCACCCCGCGCGAATGATCGTCGCAGCGAGCGCGACAGCGGGCGATCCGGTGATCGGCCCAGCGGCCAATGGCGAGGTGACCGCAAGCAGGGCGGCACCGGCAGCGGTTGGGCGAGGCGGCCGGATTCCGGAGATGACCGAGGACGGGCAGGCGGCACTCGCGACAGTCGACCGGAGCGTTCCGGTGGAGACCGGTACCGCCGGGACGACGATCGTCGCAGCGACTCCCGATCAACGAGCCGTGATGGACGTACTGGCGGGTCGGAGCGTCGCGGAGGCGACTGGGGCGGACGGGGTCCGCGCGAGTCGGACAACTCGCGTGCTGACCGGTCCCGCAGCGACCGTCCGTCATGGCGGGATCGAAACGACTCCAGCAGTAGCAGCGGCCGCACCGGCGGTGGAGGAGACAGCCGCTGGTCCGCGCGTCGCGAGGGAGACGACCGGCGCGGGTACGCGCCGCGTCGCAGCGACGGCAGCGGCCCGAGTTCCAACGGGAGCAGCTACGAGCGCCGCGACGATCGCGGCGGAAGCCGCTTCGATCGGGGTGGCGACCGACGTGGAGCCGACGGCGACCGCGGATCGCGGAGCGAGAGCGGGCGGAGCTATGGCGCGCGCGACCAGCCGCGGCAGGGTTCGTCCGGCTTCCGCTCGGATCGCCGATTCGACGACCGTGACAGCGGTCGTCCCACGGCGCGGCGCGATGGCGAGTTCCCGTCGAGGTCACCCCGCACCGGCGAGGGCGGGCGGTGGCGTGATGACGCTCCCCGCCGCAGCAGCGCCGCAGGCCCGCGTCGCGACGATCGTGCGCCGAGCCGTCGCGATGACGACGGCCGGGCCCGCGACGGTGGGGACGGGCGCAGGTGGAGCCGCGACGGCGATGACCGGAGTCGTGGCGATTACCGGCCGCGCAGCGATGACCGGAGCCGCGGTGATGACCGGGCCCGCGGTGATGACCGGAGCCGCGGCGATGACCGAGGGCGCAGCGATGACCGAGGCCGCGGGGGCGATCGGGGAGCGGCGCGAAGCGACGACCGGCGATCCCCCGGTGCAAGCTCCTTCCGTCGCAACGACAACGCGGGCGACCGCGGTCGACCCACGGGCGGGTACCAACGCCGTGACGATGCTGACAGCCGCCCCCGACGCTACGACGGCGGCGGGAGCCGGTTCAACGGGCGCGACGACGACCGCCGACCGCGAGACAACGCCGGCGGTTATCGCCGTCGTGACGACGCCGTCGACCGCGGCCGCTCGGACGCGTCGGGTTCGCGTCCTCCTCGCGACCGCGACGACCGCTACGGCAGCCGCGACGACCGCTACGGCGCCCGCGGACCGCGCGATCGGGATTCCGCGCCCCGTTCAGCCGGAGGCGATCGAGACGGAAGGTCCCGGTACGAGAGCACCGGGGACCGTCGCCCGCGCAGTGACGAGCGCGACGGCGGTGTGCCCTCCCGCGAGGGACGGACGGGCGACGTCCGCGAAGGCCGCTGGTCGGACAACTGGTCCGATAGTCGGCGCAAGGAGTCGCCGCGCGAGTCCGGCGGGCGGGGTGGCAGCCCGGAGCGGCAGGTCTCCTTCGTCAACGCCCCACCGCTGCCCGATTCGATCGTGGCCACCGCACTGGACCCGGCGGTCCGCCGCGACCTCGGCGGTATTCAGAAGGACATCGCCGAGTCGGTCGCGCGGCACCTCGTAGCCGCCGGATCGCTTCTGGACGACGACCCTGAGGCGGCTCTCGCCCACGCTCGCTACGCGCGGCGGCGGGCCTCGCGCATCGCCGTCGTTCGGGAGGCCGCGGGCATCGCCGCCTACCACGCGGGCGAGTGGACCGAGGCGCTCGCCGAGCTGCGCGCCGCGCGCCGCATGGGCGGCGGTCCGGGCCACCTGGCGGTGATGGCCGACATCGAGCGGGCGATGGAACGCCCCGAGCGCGCGCTCGAGCTGGCCAGGGACCCCGAAGCACGTGATCTGGGGCGGAGCGCGCAGATCGAGCTGGCGATCGTCGTCGCGGGCGCCCGTCGAGACCTCGGAGAGCTCGACGCCGCGGTCGTCGGCCTGCAGTTGCCCGAGCTCGACCCGGCCCGCCGTGATCCCTGGAGCGCGCGCCTCTTCTACGCGTACGCCGACAACCTGCTCGCCGCAGGCCGTGAATCAGACGCCCTCCAATGGTTCGTGCACGCGGTGGACGCCGATGTCGACGGCCAGACCGATGCGGAGGTCCGCGTCGCCGAGCTGACCGGCGAACCGTTGCCCGACGAGGGGAT
>DASWUT010000134.1:0-7475 GCA_036401455.1 Gemmatirosa sp.
GCAGGTCCTCGTCGCGCCGGTCGCCGGGCGCGGTCACCACGGCGATGCGGCGACGCGCCTCCAGCCGTCCCGCGAACTCCACGAGCCCGGTGACCGCCGCGGCGTTGTGCGCGTAGTCGACGATCACGCGCCGCTGCCCGAGGTGCAGCACGTTGAGCCGGCCTGGCGTGAGCGCGGGCGATGGGAAGAAGGTGAGGAGCCCCGCCCGGATGTCGTCGTAGCGCATCCCCCGCACGTACGCGGCGAGGATCGCAGCGAGCACGTTCTGCATCTGGAACGCGGCCGCGCCGCCTAACATCAGCGGCACGTCGCGCACGGCCGCGATCGGGATGCGCAGACGCCCGCGGTGGAGGACGAACGTGTCCTCCTCGATCCGTGCCCCGATCCCGCCCCGCTCGAGGTGCGCCTCGAAGTCGGGGTTCTGGCCCGCCGGCCGCGTCGAGAACAGCGCCACGTCGGCGCCCGTCCGCTCGCGCATGCGGTAGACGAGCGGGTCGTCGGCGTTGAGCACGGCGTGCCCCTCGCGCTTGGTCACCGCCGCGACGACGCCCTTCACGTCGGCCAGCTGCTCGACGGTGTGGATGCCGCGCAACCCGAGGTGGTCGGCCGTCACGTTGAGCACGACGCCGACGTCGCACTGTTCGAAGCCGAGTCCACCGCGCAGCAGCCCGCCGCGCGCCGTCTCGAGCACCGCGACGTCGACCGTCGGGTTGGAGAGGATCACGTTGGCCGAGAACGGCCCCGTCATGTCGCCCTCGATGACCAGGCGGTTGCCGAGGTAGACGCCGTCGGTGGTCGTGAAGCCCACCGTCACACCCGTGTGGCGGAAGAGGTGCGCGATGAGCCGCGTCGTCGTCGTCTTGCCGTTGGTCCCGGTGACGGCGATGACCGGCACGCTCGTCGGCTGCCCGGGCGCGAACAGCATGTCGACGATCGGTGCGGCGACGTTGCGCGGCGTACCCTCGCTCGGATGCGTGTGCATGCGGATCCCGGGCCCGGCGTTCACCTCGATGATCACCGCGCCGTTCTCGCGGAACGGCACCGAGATGTTGGGCGTGAGCACGTCGATGCCCGCGACGTCGAGGCCGACCACGCCCGCCGCCATCTCGCACGCCGTCACGTTGTCGGGGTGCATCTCGTCGGTGCGATCGATGGACGTGCCGCCGGTGCTGAGGTTGGCCGTCGCGCGCAGAAACACCGTCTCGCCCGCGGGCGTGACGCTGTCGAGCGTGAGGCCGCGGTGGGCGAGGTACTCCTCCGTTGGCCCGTCGCAGGGCAGATACGTGAGCACCTTCGCGTGCCCGCGACCGCGGCGCGGATCCTGGTTGGCCGCCGCGATCAGGGCGCGCACGCTCCGCACGCCGTCGCCGACGACGTGCGCGGGCACCCGCTCGGCGCAGGCGACCACGCACCCGTTGACGACCAGGACGCGGTGGTCACGCCCCTCGGCAAACGTCTCGACGATCAGGCGGGGCGACGCCGTCCGCTGCTCGGCCAGCTCGCTCGACACCCTCCACGCCTCGCGGAGCAGCTCCGGCGTGTCGATCCGGTCCGAGATGCCGCGCCCGTGATTGAGGTTGAGCGGCTTGACGATCACCGGGTACCCGATGCGGCTGGCGAGCGCGAGTGCCTCGTCCAGCGTGTCCGCGACGCCGCCCTGCGGCGTGGGCAGCCCGACGTGTTCGAGCACGCGGCGCGTGTCTTCCTTGTTCTGCGCGATCTCGGCGCCGATCAGGCTCGTGAGGTCGGTGACCGTCGCCTGGATGCGGCGTAGGTTGCGACCGAGCCCGAGTTGGACGAGCGAGCGCGAGTTGAGCCGCCTAACGGGAATGCCACGCCGCCGCGCTTCCTCGACGATCGCCGCGGTCGACGGGCCGAGGCGCGAGTTCTCGTGCAGGCGCCGCAAGCGGCGCGTGACCGCCACGGTGTCGTACGGCGCGCCGGCGATGCACGCCCGGACGAGTCGCGCCGCTTCCTGCATGCTCTCGATCCCGACGGGTTCCTCCTCGTACTCGACGATGACCCACGACATGCCGGCCTCGCCGCTCGGCACCACGCGGCCGAAGTGCACCTCGCCGCCTGCAAGACTCTGCAGCTCGAGCGCGACGTGCTCGAGGATGTGCGGCAGGTGCGTGCCGCGCTCCAGCCGTTCGACGAAGCCACCCGCGCTGCCACGCGAACACGGGTGCGCGCGTAGCGTCGGCAGTGCGTCGAGCAGGCGCTCGGTGAAGCCCTCGAGTTCGGCCGATGTCACGCCCTCGAGCGCGCCGAGTCGGACGTCGCAGGCGATCACGGGCGCGAGGCGCCAGTAGTTGGGGCCACGCAGGGCGCGGATCCGCGTCACGTCGAGACTGGCGGGATCGAGGGTCGCGGGCGCAGGCGCGGTCGCGGAAGTCGAGAGGGTCATGGGCTACGTCGGGCCCGCACGGGGCGGCAGTGGACGTTTGGCGAGCGCGGCGGGTGGAAGCGGCACGTCCCGCGCGCTGGCATATAATTGGTAGCCAAGCTAAATCGAGCAAGCCACGTTCCGGTGCTGGCTGCGATGCCGGAGTCGCCCGACCCGGACCGAGGTCGGCTGGAAGATCGCCCCCGGTCCCCACCCACACCGTGCCGCGACGCGCGCGCCCGGCGAGGCACTTCTGTCATCATCCGGCCCGCTGCGATCACCGTCCACATGGCACCTCCGCTGATTCCAATCCCGTGGGACACGACCGCGACGGCGTGTCGCGGGTGCGGCGCGCCGATCTACTTCGTCATCGATCCGCGCACCCGCCGGCGTCATCCGGTGTCGGTCGCATGCCCACGCTGCCTCCCGCCCCGACGCGAGGAGACCGAACGCGACCCGGCCACCGGCACCGAGATCGTAACGGCGGAGCGTCGTGATGGGCGCGGGATCTCGCACTTCGCGAACTGCCCGGCCGCGGACCGCTTTCAACGCTGACCGCCCGCACCGGTGACTGAAGTTCCCCGCGTCGTCGAATCGGAACTGCCCGTCCGCGACCCGCGCGACGTGGAGTACGCACGGTTGCTCGAAGCGGAGCGCGTCGCGCGCGCCGAGGCCGAGCGGCAGCGCGGCGCGGCAGAGCGGGCGCGCGCCGAGGCCGAGGCCGCCGCCCGCGCAAAGAGCGCGTTCCTGGCGACGATGAGCCACGAGCTGCGCACCCCGCTCAACGCGATCATTGGCTACGCGGAGCTGCTCGACCTCGGCATCTTCGGCGCGGTCACGCCGGCGCAGCACGCGCACCTCGAACGGCTGCGCGCGAGCGCCCGGCATCTGTTAGGCCTCGTGAGCGACGTGCTCGACCTCGCGAAGATCGATGCCGGGCGGCTCGAGGTGCGCCGCGAACCGGCGGTCACCGGGATGCCGATTGCCGCAGCGCTCGCCCTCGTGCAACCCCAGGCGACGACAGCTCCTCGGCGATGCCGGCCGCGTCCAGCGACTCATGGCCGAACTCCACGGCACCCAGCGCCACCGCCTCGGTTGGACCGAGGCGCAGCTCGAACAGGAACCGAGCGGTGAGCGGACGCCGGCCGCACGTCACGCGCGGTCCCGGACCCCGACCAACGCGACGGTGTGGACACCGATCGATGATGAACGGGTCGGGTGCGGCGCCGGGCCTAACGCACGACGACGGCCGCGTCAGCCGAGCAGTCCGTCGAGGGCGCGACGGGTGATCTGGTAGCACGTGCACGACGCCTCTTCCAGCCCCGGCCGGTCGAGGATGGTGACCCGCCCGCGCGTGTACTGCACCAGTCCTGCCCGCTGCAGTATGCCCATCGCGACCGACACGCCCGCACGGCGCACGCCGAGCATGAGCGACAGAAACTCGTGCGTGAGGTCGAACGCGTCGCCATTCACCCGGTCGTGCGTCATCAGGAGCCAGCGCGCACAGCGTTCCTCGAGGTTGTGCAGCCGGTTGCACGCGACCGCCTGCGACAGCTGGCCGGTGAAGAACGCGGCGTAGCGCAGGCAGAGCCGTCGCGCCGCCGTGCGCTCGTCGAGTGCACGGCGGCAGGCATCAGCCGAGAGCCGCCAGGCCTCGCCCTCGACCTGAACGATGACGCGGTTCGACATCGATTCCGCGCCCAGGAGCACCGGCAGGCCGACGAGGCCCTCGCACCCGATCGTTCCGACTTCGATCGCGCCGCCGTCCTGCTCGGTGGCCAGCATCGAGGCGACGCCATCGCGTACGAAGTGGACGTCCTGGATGGGCACGTTCGGCTCGACGAGCACCTGTCGGAGCCGCAGGCGCACGGGGGTGAGCTGCGGCAGGAGCCACGCGTAGTCCTCGAGCGGGAGCGCGCGAAGGACGCGGTTTCGCTCCGTGGCGTGTGCAGCGCCTGCTCCGTCGCGGCGCACCGCGGCGGGGCTCGCCTCCTCGGGCGAGTGCGTGGACATCGTGCCCTCTCCGGGCAGCCCGACGGGCCGCCGCGTGGAAGATCACCCAGAGGCGGCACGGAGAGCCGGCGTCAGGCGGGATCGCAGAGAGCGAATCCGGCCGCCGAGGCTCGATGTCGACAACGAATGGCGGCCCGAACAGGACCGACGCGGTGCGCAGATGCGCACGAATGGCGAATATACGCCGCGTCGAGCTCCGCCGTATCGCTGAGCGCGTGACGACCGGTCGTCAGCCCCGGAACGTTCGCCGCGCACGGGCGCGGTCGCGCGTCAGTCGGCCCGCGGGGCGCGGCCGCTCGCCGGAGGCGCCCCAGCCGGCAGATCGTAGAACGCCTCGATCGTCCAGCGGACCGCGTGCGCCGTCAGCAGCTCGAGCGTGTCGGAGTACCCACGATCCGGGTCGGCCTGGAATACCAGCGCCTTGACCTCGGGCAGGATGTGCCAGATCGGCGCGGCCGCACTTCGACGAGTGCACACGTAGGCACACACGCTCGTGCGGAGCGCGGCAAGCAGCCCGACGAGGCCGGGTGCGGGCGCATCGTTGGCTCGCTGCTGCGTTCCGACGCGCGACGCGGTGCGACCACCGGGCTGGCGCCACTCCGTGCGCCGCACCTCTGCGGCGGACCGCAGCACCAGCTCACGCGCGCGCGGCACGCGGGCCGCCGGCGCCAGCGCCGTACGGTCGGCGGTCGCGTGCGCCTGCGGTGCGCAGGGTGTCGACACCGGACTCGACTCGACGCCGCGGGCGTCGACCGACAGCGTGGGGAGATGCTCCATGACCGTCATCCTCGCAATACGGGCTCGGTCGCGGTTCGGCCCCCGGCGGGGTGGCACGCGAGCGCGTCAGCACCTTGCACCGTACCGGTCGCCGCAAGCACACGTAAGCCCAAGTCACACAAAAAGTTAGTACGGCACCGCACAGCTCGCGTACGCTGTCGTACGAGCGTTGCCGCACGGATTCGCCGGCGGGCCGGGGTGCGCGCGCCGCAACCCGCGCGTAGGTTGCATTTGGGTCCAAACGGACTCACTCGTGGCGCTCGGCCGATGGTACCGGTCCCGGTTCCGGCGTCCCACGCGGCTCTCGACACCGGGTCCGGCCTGCGCACATCGCGGCCCGGCCACGCCCTCTGCCGACGGTTGGGTGCGCTGCCCTCGTACGGCTGCCCCGAGGAGGGGCCGTGGACGTGTCTTCCGTCGACCCATCCGGCGCCAGTTCGGCCGGCGTACCGCCCGCGCCGCCCGACTGGCAGGCCGCGCAGGCCGCCGAGCAGAACCGGCTGCTCCGTGCATTGCCCCCGGCCGCGTACGCGCAGCTCGCGCCGTACCTCGAGTCGATCGCCATCAAGGCCGGCCAGGTGCTCTGGCCCGCCGACCGGCCGATTCACGGGGTGTACTTCCCGCGCACCGCAGTGGTGTCGCTCCTCACCATGCTCGACGATGACGCGCCGGTCGAGTCGGCGACGGTCGGCCGCGAAGGGGTCGTCGGTGTCCCCGTCGTGCACGGCGTCGCGGAGACGCACACGCAAGCCCTGGCGCAGATCGACGGACTCGCAGCCCGGGTCGACACCGATCGGTTCCGCGCATGGCTCGCCGCGGCCGATGGCGCGCTCCCGGTACTGCTTCGGTACGCGCAGGCGTTGCTGGAACAGACCGCGCAGTCCGTCGCGTGCAACCGACGCCATGCCATGGAAGAGCGGTGCGCGCGCTGGCTCCTGGCGACACGCGATCGGGTCGGCTCCGACCAGTTCACGCTCACGCACGAGTTTCTGGCACAGATGCTCGGAACGCGCCGGGCGAGCGTGACGGTGGCCGCCGGGATGCTGCAGCACGCCGGACTGCTCCGCTACACGCGGGGACGCGTGACCATCCTCGACGCCGCGCGCCTCGAGGAGGCATCGTGCGAGTGCTACCACATCGTCCGCGACCAGCACGCCCGCCTGCTCGGCTACGTGCTCTGACCGACATCCGAGCGCCGGCTCGGTGATGGCATCGGTACGCTCACGTACTCAAGCGAGTACGGCAGCGTACCGATGAAGCGATGTAAGTCGTTGCGCTACAAGAGGTTGACCCGCTTCGGTGCGAATCGTACGTTGCGTGTATGTCCGCTTCGTCTCGCCCCCCACGCGTGCGTCTCCGGAAGGTACGTCCGATGGATCCTTCGCCGTTCGATGCCACGCGCGCGACCGCGCGGCCACCGCGGGCGGCACGCCCCGTCCCACCAGCGGCCGGGGTCACCGACCAGACCGGCGAGGACCGTCGGCCGGCAGCCGCCACCGCACCGACGGCGCGCGTCGCCGCCGTATGCCGGACACTGCGCGACCTCACCGAGCACCGACCGGTGCCGTCCGAAAGCGGCGTCGCGTTCGACCCGGTGCCCGGGCTCCTCGCGCAGCTACGGGCGGCCACGACCGTCTACGTGTGCGGGTTGCAGGCTACCGGCGCACGGCCCGAACAGATGCTCGTTCGGGTGAAGGCGCTCGTGCGCGACGCGATGGCCGCCGAGGGCTGGCACGACGTGGAAGCGACCGACGCGCTCGTGGCGCACGTGGTCCGCTGGAGCATCGCGGCCTACTACGACCGCTGAGCGGGAAGGCGCTCGGCAGCGACCATGGCACGCTTCGAACCCTCGGCCGCCGGGTCCACTGCGCGGCTAGACGAGTGGCGGCTGCGCCGCGCGACGATCGTCGCCGCGCGGGAGGCGCTGTTGCAGCGCCGGGACGCGCAGCGAACGGTATCGAGCGCCCAGCATGACCCCGGCACGGCACCGGCCGTCATGCGCCCTGCAGCGGCCGGGCGCCGGGTACTCGTCGTCGACGACCTCGACCCGCTGCGCCGGCTCATCGCGCGCCAGCTGACGCGCGTGGGGCACGTCGTCGTCGGTGAGGCGGCGACGGTCGCGGAGGCGCTCGCGCGCACGGCGACCCTGGCACCCGACGTCGTCGTGCTCGACTTTCACCTCCCGGACGGGCTCGGGACCGATGTGGTCGCCCGCCTCACACCGCGCGCACCGGACGGGCGGCGCCCTGCGGTCGTCGTCTGCACGGGTGACCCTGCCGCGGCGCGGGCCGCCCTCGCC
>DASWUT010000135.1:0-3837 GCA_036401455.1 Gemmatirosa sp.
GGGCGCATAGGGGTCAGCGGCGTTAGGCGCTACCCGGCGTCGGTCAGCGCCAGGAAGCGCCCGCGCGAGGTGGTGCGCCGACCCCCTGAGACCGCCACGGGTTCTCGGGCAACTCAGCCGTACGGACGGCTGCGCGGAAGCTCAGTCGCCCGCGCTGCTCACACCGGATTGGCCGCATCATTGTGCGCGGTCCGACGGCGTGCCCTCCGGGCCGCTTACGGGCGTGGTTCGCTCTCGTCGCGCGAGAGCGGAACGCCGAGTGCACCGGCGAGGATGCCCGGCCAGTACAGACTGCCCAGCGTGATCCAGTCGATCGCCCAGCAGAGCACACACAGGCCGGCGCCGACGCTCTTGCCGCTTGTTAGGCACGTGGCGAGCGTCTGCCCGGGGACGAGGAACGGGGACTCGACTTGCGTGCCGGCGACCGGGACCGAGACGAGATCGGGGCCGGCGACGATGACGTCAAGAGCCGAACCTACGCCCGAGATAGCGAGTGCGCGCGCGCTGAGCACCCGCGACAACTCGGCCGAGCTCTCCGCCGCCCCGGCGGCTGAGCGTCGGACGTGCCGCGCCAGAATCATCCCGAACATCGGATTCCAGTGGTCTGGCCAGAACGCGGGCGGCGAAGGATTCCCCGGCACCGTCACGTGCCGGCTGATCCTGGACAAGGGTACCCGAGGTCGGGGCAGGGGCTTCACGGCGGCGACCTGCTCGACCGCCTTGGCCAAGCTCTGCCCGCCCGTCCCGTCCAAGTGCAGTGTGTGCTTCGCCTCGATGTAGGCGTACACCGCTTCAACGGGGACGCGCTGCCGCTGCGAATAGTCGCTCGTCTCGAGCAGCCGGAGCGTCGGGAACTGCTACTGATCGTAGATGATGATGTCGTCGCCGGCTGATGTCCCGTCTGCGGCGACGACCGACATACCCGCGGCACACGCCGTACTTAGCCGGCAGCAGCACGCGCAAACATCGACATGCCGCGACCTCGAACTCCGGCCCGTACTCGAAATTGTGGCCAGCGACGATCTCGCCGTAGAACGCGTCGAATCGCTCCCCGAGCCGCGTGATCAGCTCACCATAGTCAGCGACCGGAGCGATGCCGCGGGCAGCCGACTGCGCCTCGCCGGTGCTCGGCCCGTGCAGGCCGTCTTCCAACGGGGTACTCACGGCCGGGTAGTGGCCGGCGGACCTTGGGAAGACGCGGCGCCGGCGATTGCCGCGTCGTCGCCCGCGATGTACCGCGTGCACTCGCTCCACGGTAAGGCGCCGAACCCGTCCGGACAGGGCTTCATGATGGGCCAGACCAACAGGTGCGATGACGGAACGACAGACCGAGCGCCCGGAGGCGGTCCGGGTCGACGCCGAGGCGAGGTCGGTCGCTCGATACGTGAGATGTCGAAATGCCGACGTCACCCGTCGTTCAACGGCAGCAACTCGCTGCGGACGACGCGCACGTCCGAGCCGGGAGGCAGCGTGTCGGCGAACACGGCCAGGTTGTCCGATTCCGGCGCGTCGCCCTTGTCCGACCGCTCGCGCACTACTGCGGCCGAGGGGTACCGAATCGCCTCATACCCGTCGGCCCGCGCCGCCACGGCGACCTCCTGGCAGCGCGCGTAGTCATCGCCCGCGAGGTCTTCGGGGGTGAGGCCCCACGCGTCGCGCACGGCCACGTTCGTCAGGTCGAGCACGCGCCGCAGCCGCACTGCCAACGTGAGCATCGCGCGCGGCGCGAGGGCCGCGACGGGTACCCCGAGCTGGTCCGCACGCCGCCGCAACTCGGCGGCGGCCGTCTCGGGCGCGAGCGCCACGTAGAGCACGCCGAAGCGGCCGCAGGGCGGCGTGAACCGGGAGGGGTACGCCGCGCTCGCACGCACGGTCTCGGCCAGGCCCGCGTGGTCGGGGTGGCACTGCCGGAACGCGAACCCGACGTAGCCGGCGTCACGCCTGTGGTCACCCGACGACGCGCCGAACGGGTCGAGGTCTGGCGGCGTGGCGCCGGGTTCGTCGGGCGGAGCGGTTGGTGTGTCGTCAGGCAAACACGCCGGCGTTGAGGGCGTAGAGCACGCCTGTCACCCGGTCCACGTGCCCCGCGCGGATCAGCTCGCGTGCGGTCCGCCCTTGGAACGCCGGCGCCGGCCGGTCCACCCAAGCCGCCGCGTCCGCGGCGTCGCGGAACGTGCGCGACAGCTCGTCAACGAACGCCTGCAGCGCCGCGAGCCGCGCGAGGTAGACGGGCGAGGGCGACGCGCCGGTTCCGCGCTCGGCGTTCGCACGCCAGCGGTGGAGCGTGGCCTCGTCGGCGTGCACGGCGGCGGCGAGCTCGCGGTAGGTAAAGCCGAGCCGGTCATGGAGCTGGTCGACGGCGGCGAGCGGCGAGGGCGACGGGCCCTGGAGCGAGGTGGCCATACGACCTGGCGAGCGAGGGGGCGAGGAGCGACGGCGTACCTAAGTCTATCGCCGGAATACTTGCGTATGCAAGTCGGGGTTCGCTGGCCCACGTCCCGCGCGGAGCGCCGCTGGGCGCAGTTCTGGGACGTCCAGAAGTCGACCGTCTGCGAGATCTGGGCGCTGAGTGTTCGTTAGGCACCGGCCACGTTTTCGAGACACGCGCCCGCCGTCGCACAAACGACCAACGCACGTCATTACCCGGGTGCGGGTGATGGTAGCGGGCCCGCGCTGAACTCGACCAGGTCCCACCGGTTGCCGTACAGGTCCACGAACACGGCCACCGTGCCGTACGGCGCCGCTTTGGGCTCGCGCACGAACGTCACGCCCGCCGCGCGGAAGCGGTGATAGTCGCGCCAGAAGTCGTCGGTGCGCAGGAACAGGAACACCCGCCCGCCCGCCTGGTTGCCGACGAACCGGGCCTGCTCGGGCGTGGCGGCGCGGGCGAGCAGGAGCGTCGTGCCACGCGCGGCGGGGGCGGAGCCGGCGGGCGCGACGACGACCCAGCGCTTGTCCTGCTCGGGCTGGTATGTGTCCTCGACCAGCGTGAAACCGAGCTTCTCGGTGTAGAAGGCGATGGCTTCGTCGTACTCGCGCACAACCAGCGCGACGTGGGCGATCGAGTGGTGCACGGCGAGGGGCGGTGGAGCGGTGAGGCGGAGCCAAGGCTCGACCCGGCACCGGATCGCAGGCGCGGAGCGCGCACCCAAGTTACGCCGAGTGTTGCGCGCGCTCGTCTCGGAAAGGACACCCAGGCTGAGGCAATTGCGACGGCGGTCCACGACCGCGCCGGTATTGCTAAAATTACTGCACATGCTAGAATAGCAGCACAGATGCGCCTGTCATGCCGCGGGTGCTTCTCGGAAGTTTCCCGCGTGCTCGTGCGCCCGTTCCGGTCCCGCCGTGTCCGATCCAACGCCCACCGCGCTCAGCCGCCGCGAGCGGCAGATCCTCGACGTGCTCTACGTGCGCGGGCGCGCCACCGCGGCCGAGGTCCTCGCCGCGTTACCCGACGCGCCCAGCTACTCCGCCGTGCGGGCGCTTCTGCGCGTGCTCGAGGACAAGGGCCACGTCGTCCACGAGGTCGACGACGGCGCGGGCCGCGCGTACGTGTACCGGCCGGCGGTCGCCCCCACCCGGGCGCGGCGGTCGGCGCTCCGGCACTTGGTCGCGACGTTCTTCGGCGGTTCGACCGCCCAGGCCGCGGCGGCCCTGCTCGACCTCGACGGCCCGCGCCTCACGCCCGAGGAGGCGGCGCGCCTGGCCGACCTGATCGCCCGCGCGCAGCGCGACGGGCGGTAGGGCCGCGTGGTAAGCACGTGACGAGCGCCGTCCTGACTCGCCTGCCCGCGCAGGGCCTCGATGGCGCGGTGCACCTGCTGGTGCACTCGCTGG
>DASWUT010000136.1:0-1555 GCA_036401455.1 Gemmatirosa sp.
GTCGGCGCGCGAATCGGCGCGCGATCGAGCCGCGGCGAGCGCCGGACCGGTTCGCGCCGACGTCGCTGGGACAGCATCGCCGATGCCGCTGGGCACCCGCGGCCTCGCCCCGAACGGCCGGCCGGCCGCGCCGGGGCCGGCCCACTCCCCCCTGCTGCGCCGTCAGCCACGCGGGCGGAGGCGCGCGGGTCCGGTGGGGCGACGCGCGTGCGGCGCGATCAGGGGATCGACGATGGCCGCACCACGACCGCGGCGGCCACCGGATCCTCGGACGCGGGACGCGGCGCGGCGCGCGTCGGCGCCGTCGAATCGGCGCGCTGCGCCACGAGGAAACCCGCGGCGACGCACGCGATCGACGCCGGAAACGCCACGGACTTCGCCGCGAGGTTCGCGCGGCGATCGTGCTCCGAGGCGCACTCGACTTCCGTTCGGCGGCCGTCGGCCGCGACCACCTCGAGATCCTCCACGGGCGGCAGCACATCGCCCCGGCGCGGGAGCCGGCCAACCGCCTCGAACGCGGTGCGCTGCGCGGCCGACGCGAGGGCGCGCCCCGGTCGCAGCGCGCGCACGCCAACCCGCGGCGCGCGATTAGCTTCGAGCAGCAACCCGGCCTCAGTGGCGCACCCGTGATGCGTCAGCGCGTACGGGGCGGTGACTGGGGCGATTGCCCACGCCCGCGTCTGACGTGCGCTCGGGAACCACGCCACCGCTGGCACACTGACGGTTCCGGTGAGTTCGATGACGCCGGTCCGCGCGGCCGTCCACAGCATGTCGAACACGTACCGCGGGCGGTCACGGCGCCACGACCCGGGCAGCGTCGCCCACAGCCACCGATCCCCAACGACGTCTTCGCCCGTCACCCACGCGAGCAGCCGCGCCAGGAGTTCGTCGCCTGCACGCTGCGCTGGCTGCGGCGCCGGTGCGCGGGCGGCACGACCCGAAACGTGCGGGCGGTGTGCGTCCGCGCCTACAGGCGCGGGTACGTCCGCAGCGGCGCCGAGGCGAATGTCCGGCGCGTCTGGGCGTCCGCCAACGGCCGATGCGTCGAAGGATCGCTTGGATGGAGACGTGGGCGGTCGGTCGCCGCAGGCGGCGCGCGATGTCCTGCGCCGCCGCCATCGGCGGGCCGTCCTCCCAGAACTCCGCCGCTGCGAGCGCCGTCCGCCACGGCGTTGGGGTCGCTCCCCACCACGCCCAGTCCTCCGGCGTCAGGTGCAAGCGCGGCGTTGGGGTACGCTACGCCATGGTCACCGGGCCACGCCTCGGGATGGGGTGCGCCGACGCGGGGGCACGGGGATCCGACGACGGCGTGCCGTCGGGGTGGGACGTGTCGCGGCCGCGTCGGCGCCTCGGACGGCGCGCGCGTCTCGGCGAATGACCGCACGCGTGGTTGTGGGGCGCAACCGGCGCGCGTCGGCGCGTCGCACGCGGTGGCGTCGCACGCGGTGGTCATCAGGGGGATCAACATTCGCATCGTGGGGCGCAGACCACCGTGGCAGCGGGAGCGGGCGGGAACCCGTCGACGCGGACGGTCGCTGGACGGGCGATGCGTGAC
>DASWUT010000137.1:0-4748 GCA_036401455.1 Gemmatirosa sp.
CCGTCCGCGTCCTCATCCACGGCCGCAACCTCGCCGGCGCGCGCCTCGACGGTCCCCACCTCACGTGCACGGGCGTGCGCGTGAACGCGGCGGGCACCTACGTGTTCGCCGACGTCACGATCCCCGGCGGCGCGCGTCCGGGCGCCTACCCGTTCACGCTGCGCACGGGCGTGGGGGTCACGCGCGTGCCGTTCATGCTCGCGGCGCCGCTCGTCGCGGCCGGCCGGTTCCAGGGCTTCGGCCCGTCCGACGTGATCTATCTCATCATGCCGGACCGCTTCGCGAACGGCGATCCGACCAACGACGACCCCGCGGTGTCGAAGGGGATGTTCGACCGCAGCGACCCGCACTACTACCACGGCGGCGACCTCGCCGGGATCCGCGCCTGGCTGCCCTACCTCAAGTCGTTAGGCGTCACCGCGCTCTGGATCAACCCGCTCTACGACAACACCAACCAGCTCGACCGGCGGGAGCTCGCGGCCGGCCACGCGACGATGCCCTATCACGGGTACCACACGGTCGACTACTACGGGCTGGAGGAGCACTTCGGCACGATCGCCGACTTCCGCGCGCTCGTCGACGACGCGCACCGGCAAGGGATCAAGGTGATCCTCGACATGGTCGAGAACCACACGAGCGCCTACCACCCGTGGGTGACCGACTCGCCGACCGCGACGTGGTATCACGGGACCCAGGCCCACCACCTCGCCAACACGTTCCAGGTCTGGACCGTCCCCGACCCACACGCCCCCGCGGCGGAGCGCGCGGAGACGCTCGACGGCTGGTTCGTCAACATCCTCCCCGACCTCGACCAGGACGACCCGGACGTCGCACGCTACCTCATCCAGAACACGCTCTGGTGGGTCGGCATGAGCGGCATGGACGGCATCCGCCAGGACACGTGGCCCTACGTGCCCCGGCGGTTCTGGCGCGACTGGATGGGCGCGATCAAGGCGCAGTATCCCGCGCTTCGCGTCGTTGGTGAGGTCTCGGAGGGCGACCCGACGCTCGTCTCGTTCTTCCAGGGCGGCCGCACGCAGTACGACGGCATCGACGACCGGGTGGACGCGCTGTTCGACTTCCCGCTCCACTACGCGGTGCGCGACGTCTTCGCGCGAGGGCGTTCCGTGCGCGAGCTCGCCCAGGTACTCGCCCGCGACTGGCTCTACCCCAACCCGAACGCGCTCGTCACCTTCGCCGGGCTGCACGACATGGGGCGCTTCATGAGCGAGCCCGGCGCGACGACCGACGGGCTACGCCTCGCGTTCACGTTCCTGTTCACCGCCCGCGGCACACCGATGCTCTACTACGGCGACGAGATCGGCATGCTCGGCGGCAACGACCCTGACAACCGCCGCGACTTTCCCGGCGGCTGGCCGGGCGACGCGCGCAACGCGTTCGACGCCTCGGGGCGCACCCCCGCCGAGCAGGCCGTGTGGGCGCACGTGCAGACGCTGCTGCGGCTTCGCGCCGCGCGACCCGAGCTCGCCCCCGCTCCGACCGAGAACCTGTACGTCGGCGCGCAGGCGTACGTCTACCGCCGCGGACGCACGATCGTCGCGCTCAACAACGACACCGCCCGTGTCGAGTTGCGACTCCCCGCCGCGTCGATGCCTAACGCCGCGGCACTGCGCGACGCGCTCGGCGTGTGCCCCGCGCCGCGGACCGACGGAAGCGCGGTCGTCGTGACGGTGCCGGCGCGCGCGGGGTGCGTGTTCTGATCATTCGGCACGCGCGGGAAGGGCAACGACATGGACGGGATTGACGGGATTCAGGGGATGAACGGGATTGAGCTCCCGCGGTGTTGGGCCTTCGTGGGAGGACCAAAGGCCTTTATGGGGTCTGCCAGGATGGGCCGTTCTGCACGAGCCTAATCCCGTCAATCCCGTCTCAAGCTCTCTCCCTTCCCCGCCGCGCAACTCGCGCGCCCGGGTAGCGCTACTTTCGTCGGGGTTGCGCCGATGCGGATCGCGGTTGCCGATACAGCCACGCGTAGGCCGCCGGAAACTCGCGCCGCCAGAACCACTCCGCGTGCTGCCCGTCGGTCCGTACGATCGACGTGTCCGCCACGCCGGTCGGATAGCCCGCTGCGGTGAGCGTGTCGACGACCTCCTGCTGGTCGCGCGCGGGCTGGCCGTCCGCGGTTTCCTGCGCACCGACGACGAAGTACAGGCGCGGGTACGGCCGCGCGGGCGTCGGGCGGCGCGCGTAGGCGAGCAACTGCGGCTTCGCCACCCAGCACGCGCACGAGAACACCATCGCCCGCCCGAACACCGCGGGGGACCGCAGCGCGGCGTAGAGCGCGATCAGCCCGCCCATGCTCGACCCGCCGACCCCCGTATCACCGGGGCCCGGCCGCGTACGGTAGTGCGCGTCGACGTACGGTTTGAGTGTCTCCGTCAGGAAGTCGACGTACGCGTTCCCCTGGCCGCCGCCTAACGTCGGGTCCGCGCTCCGCCACGGATCGTACTCGTCCAGCCGGCTCGCCCCACCGTTGTCCACCGCAACGACGATCGTGCCCGGGTCTCCCGCCGCGCGCAGCGAGTCGAGCGTCTCGTCGACTCCCCACTCCCCCGCGAAGCTCGTCGCCGCGTCGAACACGTTCTGCCCATCCTGCAGGTACAACACCGGATAGCGCGCCCCCGACGTCGCGTAGCCCGGCGGCAGGTAGAGCCACACGCGCCGCGTCCGCCCGAGTTGCGGCATCGCGAAGCTGTCGCTGAGGATCGACACCGACGGTGACGCGGTGGACCGCGCGGACGACCGCGGTGCCGTGCTGTCGCGCCAGCCGGCGATCGTCGCGTCGTACGTCAGCGCGCCCGTCGCCGGCACCGTCACCGTGCGGTTGGGCACGTCCGCCCCGTCCACCGTCGTCTCGACCGTCTGCCACGAGCCGAGCGTGAACTTGAACGCGACCGCGCCACGCACCGACCCGGGAAGCGTGAGCGCGTAGCCACCGCCGAGCTGTGGAACGAGCGCCGCGTCCGCACCAGCCGGGTTCCAGCCGTTGAACGTGCCCGCGACGTGCACGATCGCACCGCGCGGCGTGCCGGGCGGAAGCGCCGCGAGCCGGAGCGTGAGCTGCGCCCGCGCGGGCATCGCCACCCCGACAGCCACCGCCAGCGCGACGACGCACGCGCGAGCGACGGTAGGTGTGAGCACACGAAACCGCAGGCGAGGGGTCGGTACGCAGGGTGGCGGCACGCAGGGTGGCGGCGCGGGGTGGGGCGGCAAGGAGCAGACCGGCTGACTACTCTTCGTACATGGGCTTCGTACGTTGGCGCGCCGTCGAACGTGCGGCCACGACGGCCACGAACACTCGGCGACACCCCGATGGAGCGGACGACGGTGACAGGCGCGACAGCCGGTACGGCACACGAGGTCCTCACGAACTGGGCCGGTAACTACACGTACCGCGCCGCGCGCCTGCACCATCCCGCGACCGTCGACGAGATCCGCGCCCTCGTCGCCGGTGCTGCCCGAGTCAAGGTGCTCGGCTCGCGCCACTCGTTCAACGCCGTCGCGGACACCACGGGTGACCTGCTCTCGCTCGAACACATGGACCGTGTGCTCGACATCGACGGCGAGCGGCAGACCGTGACCGTCGAGGGCGGCATCCGCTACGGAACGCTCGCCCGCGCGCTGAGCGACGCGGGCTACGCGCTGCACAACCTGGCGTCGCTCCCACACATCTCCGTCGCCGGCGCGTGCGCGACCGGGACCCACGGCTCCGGCGACGGCAACGCGAACCTCGCCACCGCCGTCGCGGCGATCGAGTTCGTCACCGCAACCGGCGACCTCGTCACCCTCGCGCGCGAGCGCGACGGCGACACGTTCCGCGGCGCGGTCGTGGCGCTCGGCGGCCTCGGCGTCGTCACCCGGCTCACGCTCGACGTCCACCCGGCGTACGACATCGTCCAACACGTCTACGAGGACGTGCCGCTCGCCGACCTCGAGGGCGGACTCGACGATGTGTTAGGCAGTGCCTACAGCGTGAGCGTGTTCACTCGCTGGACCGGGCCGCGCGTCGACCAGATCTGGCTCAAGCGCCGTCCCACGCCCGAATGGTCCGGGTATGGGGACTGGTCGCTCCCCACCGCGCTGCGTGGCGCAACGCCCGCGTCCGATCACCGCCACCCGATCCTCGGTATCTCGCCCGTTCACTGCACCGCGCAACTCGGCGTCGCGGGCCCGTGGCACGATCGGCTGCCGCACTTCCGCCTGGACTACACGCCGAGTAGCGGCGCCGAGCTGCAGACCGATTACCTCGTCCCGCGCGAGCACGCGCGCGCCGCGCTTCGCGCCGTCGATGCGCTGCGCGAGCGGATCGCGCCCCTGCTGCTCGTCTCCGAGCTGCGCACCGTCGCCGCCGACGACCTCTGGATGAGCCCGTGCTACCGGCGTGACTGCCTCAGCATCCACTTCACGTGGAAGCCCGACGGAGCCGCCGTGCGTGCCCTGCTTCCCACAATCGAGGCTGCGCTCGCCCCCTTCCGCGCGCGCCCGCACTGGGGCAAGCTGTTCACCGTCGCGCCAGCCCGCATCGCCGGGTTTTACGAGCGGCTGCCCGACTTCCGCGACCTGCTGGCCGCGTACGATCCCGCGGGCAAGTTCCGCAACGCGTTCCTCGACCGCTACATCGGGCGGGCAGCATGATGCGCACTCCCCGTTTTCGCCGGACGCGGCGCCTCGCCGCCTGCCTAACGTTCGCCGCCAGCGCCGCGCGGTTGGCGGCACAGCCGGCGCGC
>DASWUT010000138.1:0-11996 GCA_036401455.1 Gemmatirosa sp.
GTCGCAGCGATCGTGCGCAGCTCGCCGCGCGCGAGCGCGGGCTTGAGCAGGTTGGCCGCGTCGTTCTGTCCGGCCGCGCCGCCCGCGCCGATCATCGTGTGCGCCTCATCGATGAAGAGGATGATCGGCGTCGCCGAGTTCTTGACCTCGTCGATCAGCCCCTTCAGTCGGTTCTCGAATTCGCCCTTCACCCCCGCACCGGCCTGCAGCAGCGCGAGGTCGAGCGTTCGGAGCGTGACGTGCTTGAGCGGCTCGGGCACGTCGCCCTGCACGATCCGCAGCGCGAAGCCCTCGACCACCGCGGTCTTGCCGACGCCGGCCTCGCCGGCGAGGATCGGGTTGTTCTGCCGACGGCGCGTGAGGATGTCGACCACCTGCCGCACCTCGAAGTCGCGGCCGAGCACGGGATCGATCTTGCCCGCCTTGGCGCGCGCGGTGAGGTCGAGCGTGTACGAGTCGAGGTTGGGCGTGCGGCCTCCGGCCTTGGGCGCGCCGGCCGCGCCGTTGGACGCGGCGCCGATTCCTGCGGCCGCGTCCGTGGACTTGATCTCGGCCGCAGCTTCGGACGACGGCGCGGTGATCGCGACGAAGTCCTTCTTCAGCGCGTCCGCCGGGATCTTTTCCAGCTCGTGGGAAATCTCGCCGGCGAGGCGCTTGAGATCGTCGTTGCCGACGAGCGCGAGGATGGCGTGTCCGGTGCGCGCCTGCGACGCGCCGAACTCGATCGAGCCGGTCGTCCACGCCTCGGTGAGCATCTTCACGAGGTTGGGCGAGAGCGACGGGGTGCGCGCGTTGCCGCTCTTCATCCGGTCGAGGCCGCGCGCGAGGTCGTCGGCGAGGCGGGAGCGGTTGACGCCGTAGTGTTTCAGGATCTGGGCGAGGTCGCCGTCGCTCGCGTCGAGCGCCTTCGTCAGAAAGTGCTCGACCTCGACGTCGTAGTGCGTGCGCGACAGGCACAGCCCGGCCGATGCCTCGATCGTCGAGCGCATGGCGGGGTTCAGCTTACCGATGAGGGCGCGGAGGGTGACCGACATGCTGGGGGCTCCGAAGGTGGCGGGGAAAGGACCGAACGGTGACGGGGCGGGCGGCGCGCGCTAGCAGAGCGCGAGCGCGGTCTCGTCGGGGTCGCGCGCCATCGGGCGGCTGACGAGCCAGGTCCCGCGACCGAGCGGCGGGCCGCAGGCGCCGGTGATGCCTAACGGAAAGCCGAGCACGCAGGGCGCGACGGCGCCGCGGTCCAGCACGAGCTGGGCGTCGACGCCGACCTGGTCGTCGGCGTAGAGGCGGGCGAGCGCGCGGAGCGGTTCGTGGGCCGAGCCGCCCGGGAGGAAGCTGTCGAACTGCGCGCGCGTGAGCGGACCGAGGCGCAGGCGGACGCGCGACTGCGGGTCCCACGCCTCGTCGCCCACCATGCCGAGGCCCAGCGTCGCCGGTTCGTCGTCGGTGCCGAGCGTGGTCTGGCCGCGGCCGTCGACGCGCCGCCACTCGCCGACGAACTGCTCGACCGTGGCGGGCACGTCGAAGTAGTCGCCGATGAGACGCGCGAGGCCGTCGGCCGGGCGCGCAGCGGTCGCGAGAAGGCCGGCGTAGTAGCCGAGCACCGCATCCGAGACGGGCAGCCGCGTGCGCAGCCGCGCGGTCCCGACACCGGCGATGTCGAGCAGGTGGTCCAGCAGCCAGTCGTCGTCGGCGGTCTCGTGGCCGATCACCACCTGTGGTTTGGCCCAGACGCGGTAGAACAACGACAGCGCGCGATGATGGAACAGGTCGAGGAAGTCGCGGAAGCCGGGGTCGCGCGCACGCGCCTGCTCCGCGACGTGCTGCGTGTAGACGTGCGGGAGCAGCGCCTGCGGCCCCGTGAGGCCGAAAAACGTCACCGCGATGCGGAACGGCGCGCCGGCGTCGGCGGGCGGTCGCAGCCGGTCGATCTCGGCGGTCGGGAACGAGAAGCTGGGCGGGACGGTGAAGCGGACGATCTCGCTCCCGGGCTCCGCCCATCCGCCGACCGGTGCGCGGTCCGGGTGCAGGCGGCCGAGCAGACGGACGGCCTGGAACGCCGCGAAGCTCGTCGGCTCGTCGGCGAGCGTGCGCGCGAGGCGCTCGCGTGCGGTGGGCGGCGCGGCCGCGGCCGTGGGTGCGGGGGAGGAGGGCGCGAGCGGCGTCATACGAGGGTCCGCCATCCCGAGCGCGGAGCCCACTCGCGCACCGCGCGCCGGCGCTGCCGGCTCGTCGCGGCCAGTTGCGTGAAGCTGTTCATCGACGCCGAGAGGGCGAGAAACCGCTCGAGCACGCTCGCGAAGAGGAACATCCCGCCCCCCGGAAATTGGTCCTCGTCGAAGACCACCTCGACACGGCGCCCCCGGGCGAACGCGACGCCGTGCGCGCTCGCCACGCGCGCGTAGGCCGGGCCGCTCCGCACGTCGACGAGGCCCTGGATCTGCCGCTCACCCGCGGTCCCATCCCCGGTGTTGTGCAGCCGGAGCAGCTCCTGCAGCGCGTCGCGCCCGCCCTCGACGAGCGACAGGTGATTGAGCGAGAGCGCCGACACAAGGCGCCAGAGCAGCGCCTTGCCTAACGGCGGCTGGATCACCCGGGTCGGCTTCACGAGACAGCGCACGCGCGCGACCGGTCCCCCGCCGACGAGCTCGAAGTCGCCCCGCTCGTCGACCCCGAACGGCAGGCGGCTCGGCAGCTCGCCGTTGAAGCACGTGAGGGCGCACGAGACGACGTCCGCGTCGGGTGCGCGCACGCGGCCGCCAAGGTCGGCGAAGGAGAGGAACACCTCGCTGCCGCGGTCGGTCCGCCACCCGCTCGAGCGGCGCGCGCCATGCCAGAACACGCCGCCATCCTGGTCGACCACGCCGTGCCGGATCGCGTAGAGCGGCGCGACGACGCGCGGCTCGCCGCGCCCCGGGGTGATCCCCTTCACCTCGTCGACCGACCACGTCTCGATCTCGAGGCGGCGGCGCACGTCGGGCACGACCGGGTATTCGAGCTGCCGCTCGGTCAGCAGGATCGGGTCCGCGGTCTGCGCGAACAGGTTGACGACCGGCGTACAGCCGAGCCGGATCGTGCTCGCCGAGAGCCCGAGTTCGAGCGTCGCGCGCCGCTCGGCGCGCTCGAACGGCGTGATGAGCACCACGAGTTCCGCACGGGCGCCGCAGCCTAACGCGCGGAGCGCACCACCCAGTCCGGCGACGTCGACGAAATGGAACTTCTGCGGCAGCACGAACAGCTCCTGCAGCAGCCGGTGTGCGGCCAGCGTCCGGCGCGGGAGCGGCAGCAACGCTTCGTCGTCGGCGAAGCCCACGAGGCGGACGGCGGCCGACGGCAGGAGCTGCGCGGTGCGCGCGGGCTGGTCGGGGTCGCGGACCGCCACGCGCGCGACGTTGTTGGCGAGCAGTTCGTAGAGCGCGTCCGAGACGGCGGCGTCGCCCGCGATGTGCAGCCGCAGGTCGTCGAGGGCCACCTGGTCGAAACGCATGCCGGCGAGCGCGCGCAGCTCGACGCGAAGCGCGCCGGCCGCGTCGGCCATCGGCACCCCCCCGCCAGCGCGCTCCGCGCCGGTCCATTCCGCGGCCACGACCGTCGCGGGCCAGAGCGTCGCGTCGTAGCAGGTGCGGAAGCGGCAGGCCATCCCCTGCACGGGGCGCGAGCGCAGCTCGGCGCCACGCGGCACGTGGAATCCCTTCGGCAGCTTGCCCAGCTCGGGGTCGATCTCGAGCTCGACGATCGAGAGTGAGGGGACGGGGCGGACGTACTGCGGGTACAGCACGTCGAGGAGCGCCTCGGACAGCTCGGGAAGGTCGTCGTCGAGCCGACGGTGCAGGCGCGCATTGAGAAACGCCACGCCCTCCAGCAGCCGCTCGACGTGCGGGTCGTCGCACCGCGTCGCCTCGAGCTGCAGCCGCGCGGCGATTTTCGGATACGTCGCACCAAACTCTGCCCCCAGCCGGCGCAGGTACGTCAGCTCGCGTTCGTAGTACAGCAGCAGGTCGTCGCGGCTCGCGGTGCCGGCGTTCGCCACCCGGAGCGCGCCCGTCGTACTCCCGGACGTGGTCACGGCGTGGCGCCCTGCGGTCGCACGGCGTATCCGCCGCTCGCGAGGTCGAACACCGTGTCGAAGACCACCTGCTCCGGGCTCGGGTCCATGCGCAGCAGCGCCGTGATCGCAAACAGGACCTGCGGCGACCGGATCTGGTCGGCCTCGGTGAGCGTCACCTGCACGTCGGCGAGGCGTGGTTCGAACGTCGCGAGCGTCTGCTCGATCCGCCGGACGAGCAACTCGCGTCCGACCCGTGAGCCCATCGCGATTCCCGTCGTGTCGGGCAGGCCGTAGGTGAAGACCGACCGCGAGACGAGCGACAGTCCCTCGGGCACGGTCTCGGGTGTGCGCCGCGTGTTGAGCAGCCACTCGACGTCGCGCAGCACGGAATTGCGGAACCGCCGCACCGACTCCTCGCGCGAGATCGGCGGGTCGGCCGGCGTGCGCGGGTCACGGTCGGTGAGGCGGTCCAGCAGCGATGGCTGAACGGTGCGATCGAGTTCGGTACGGGCCACGAGGCGCGGGCGGCTGGAACGGGTGGGGGATGGGGCGGACGAGGCGGTCGCGGTCAGCCGGCGCGGCGCAGCCCGATCGCCTGCAGCGGATCGAGCCGGCAGACGCGCAGGTACAACTCCTCGCGTTCGGTCGTGTCGATCTCGAGCGCGTCGATCACGCGGCACATCAGCACCATCGGCTGCGCGACGAGCGGGCCGGCCTCCCAGCTCTCGAGCGACTTCTCGTCGATCGTTTCGACGAGCTGCCGCAGGATCGGCTGCGCCACCTGGGCCAGCCCGGCTTCGACCATGACCTGCGCGAGCTGCGTCTGCCGCACGAAGCGCCCACGGGCCGAGCGCTCGCGATCCAGCTCGGCGACGAGCAGCTCGACCGCGCGGTTGGTGCGGCCGCGCGCGAGCTCGCTCCTGGCGAGCAGGAACGGATCCTCGCCGCCGTCGCCCGTGCCGTTGCGGCCGGACGCGGTGTGTCGATCCGTGCGCCGACGCCCGGGCGCGCCGTGGCGCGCCGCGGTGCCGCGGAAGGTCAGCAGATCGCCTTCGCCCTCGCCGTCGAGCGCGGTCGCGAACGCCGCCGTCCCATCCGGGAGTTCGCTGTCGGTGCCATCGTCCGGCCCCGCGCCGTTGCTCGCGGCCACGGGCTCGCCATCCAGCGCCTCGTCGGCGAGCCAGTCGAGCGTCTCGCCGTTCGCGGTGGGCATGTCGTCCATGAGCGTCATCTCCGGAAGCTGCGGCACCGCGGCGAGCAGGGCGGCCAGCTCGGCGCGAATCGCCAGCTCGACCGCGTGGTAGCCGGGGCCCAGGCGCCTGCACGCCGTGATGACGTAGCGCTGCAGATCGAGCCAGCCGCGTCCGGCCGGCGTGGCCATGATCTGCTCGCCTTGCTCGAGGAGTTCCGGCCACTTGCCGTCGAGCAGCAGCGCCTTGAGCCGCGTGCGGGCCGCCGGCGGCGGCGCGTCGAGCAGCTTCGGGTCGAGCGGCCCGGTCGACGACCGCACCTCGCCCCAACGCAGGCCGCGCAGCAACAGGTACGGCGTCGGCGCGGTCGGGTCTTGCTGGCGCAGGAAGCGCGCAGCGACGGTCACGCGCGCGGCCGCATCATTGCGGTCGACGGGCTCGGCGGCGAGCGGGCCACCGACACCGCTCGATGCTCCAGCGTCCGACCCGCCCTCGGCGACGTCCGCTTCCTCGACGGGGTCCGGATCGATCAGCAGCTTTTCGGCGAGCGTCGCGGTGGCGAAGCGCTGCATCTCGTCGAGCGCGGCCCGCAGCGCGCGGAAGTTCGGCGGTTCGTCTTCGAAGCGCGCCGCGGTCGCCGTCTCGAGGGCGTCGAGCGCGCGCGTCGCCGCGGTGAGGTCGGCGACGAGCGCCTTGTAGAACGCCTTCGGCGTGGCCGCGACTGCCGCCGTCGCGACCTCGGGCGCGAGCTTCCCTTCGGCCAGCTTCTCGACGCGCAGCGCGCGCTTGTCGCGGTTCTCTTCGGCCTCGGCCTCGCTCGGGACGGCGAGCGAGTCGCGGTAGGCGAGAAACGTGAGCCCGTCGGTCGCCACCGCCGTCCGGCGCAGTGGAATCGCGAGACGCGAGCCGATCCAGTCGAGCGGCCCGAGGCGAAGCTCCTCGTCGCCATCCTCGAGCGCGGGGTAGAGCGTCTCCCAGTACTGATCGACGAGTCCGTGCACGACCGTCAGCCCGCTCGTCAGCCCGCCGATGCCGCCGCGCTTGAGCAGGGCTTCGGTCAGCCACGAGGCGATCGTGAGGTCCTTCGCGCCGGTGCTGAGGAGCGTGATCGCGTCCGCCTGGACGCGGGGCCAGTCGGCGACCTTGCGCTCGGTCGCGAGGCCGCCGGCGGGAAGCTCGTCGTCCTCGCGCCGCGCGTCGCGGACGACATCGTACCGCGGATCGTAGCGCAGGTCCTGGCCCGCGGGCGATTCTCCGGGAATCGGGGCGAGGATCGCGGCGAGCGTGTCGGGATCGAGGGCGGGCATGCAGCGGGAAGGGGCGGCGGGCCCGCGACGACGCGCGGCCGTCAGGCCGCGAGCGCCTGAACCGGGGCGGTGATGATCAGATCGCGGACGTCGAGCAGCGGCACGAGCGCGTCGTCGATGCGCAGCATCTTTTGTCCGACCGGCGCGTAGTCGCCGTCGGGCAACTCCTCCCAGTCGGTCGCGCGACCGAGACGAAGCTCGGGGTCGGGATTGCGCCACGCGGCGGGCGTGAGCGCGGGAAGCAGGACCTCGCCGAGCTCGAGCTCGCGCACCGACGGCCCGGTGCTCACGCGGCCCGGAAGCCAGCGGACGTCGCGCAGATTGGCCGCGGGGTCGATGTGCACGGCGGCGATGTGCGCGAATGGAATCCACATGTACCGATCACCAGCAGTCACCTCGAGCCGAGCGCCGACGCACGGATCGGCATCCTCGATCGAGGCGAACGGGCGCCCGTTGAGCGATCCCACGACGGGCGCGGGCGCCACGCCGGTTGGAAAGTCGCCGGTTGCGAACATGTGCTCGCGAAGCCGCTCGGCCTGGAGCGCGGCGCGGTACCGCAGCACCGCGGTCTCGCGATCGACGCTCTCCCGGGCGAGCACGTCGAGTTGCTTCTCGGCCCGGTCGTACTGCCCGGCGAGCACGAGGAGTTCGAACAGAAAGGTGCGGCGCTGGGCGTCGAGCGGATGCGAGCGGAGCTCGGCACCCAGCGTGTCGATCGCCGAGTCCAACCGCCCGGCGGCGTACAGCTCACGTGCGGTTGGCATCGGCGGTCCCGGGCGTCAGGCGTTGGTGACCGTCGTCTGGTCCCACACGACCGGCGTGCCGCTGGTGAGCGTGCCGTCCTTCTTCTGCGTGTTGTACTGGACCTGCACCTTGCCGAAGGCGAAGGAGACCGACTCGGTCGGCGTGTCGTCACCGCCCGACGACCCGGACCACTGGATCGACTCGACCATGACTTCGTTGAACGTGTAGATGAGGAACACGGCCTGCCCGCCCGCCGTGCCGCTCGCCTTGCGCATCGAGACGACCATGTTGTCGAAGTGCTGCCCGGTGCACGCGGCCTGGAAGAGCAGGGTCGACGTCGCGTCGGTCTTCTTCATGATGTTGAACGACGAGATGCTGACGCGGCCGGCCGAGACGCCGCCGGTGCCCGGCCCGACGGTCACGGGCGCCGAGGCACCCCACGAGAAGGAGAAGATTTCGATGTTCTTCTCGAAGCCCTTCGCGGTCGCTTCGCCGTCGATGGTCGCGATCTTGAGGTAGGTATCGAACGCCATGGTAGTGAATCCTCGGTGGAGCAAAAGGGGGATGGGACATGGCCGCGCGCCCAACTGGGTCGCGTGGGTACTTCAGGGGGGGGTGCTGCGGGTCCTACCGGCGCGGGCCGCGCGCGGCCCGGGCCGCGCGGGTCACGACGCGGGCTGCGGCAGCTCCGCGACGAGGCGCATTGCGATGCCCAACTCATCGAGCTGGAAGTGCGGGCGCATGAAGGCCACGGCGCGGTACACGCCCGGCTTGCCCGGCACCTCGACGACGTCGATGCGGGCCTCGCCTAACGGACGCTGTGCCTTGATCGACGCCGTCGCATCGGCGCCGGTGACGTACTGCTGGATCCAGCGATTGAGGAACGAGTCGATCTCGGCGCGCGAGGTGTACCCGCCGATCTTGTCGCGCATCATCACCTTCAGGTAATGCGCGAAGCGGGACACGGCGAAGATGTACGGCAGCTGCGCCGACATCCGCGCGCTGGCCGAAGCCTGCGGGGTGTCGTAGATCTTCGCTTTTTGTGCGGACTGCACCGAGAAGAACGCCGCGTTGGCGGTGCCCTTCTGGTGGACGATCGCCGCGAAGCCGAGGTCGGCCAGCTCCTTCTCGCGGCGGTCGGTGATCTGGACCTCGGTCGGCGTCTTCATCACGAGTTCGCCAGCCTCGGTCCGGAAGTTGTGGACCGGCAGCCCCTCGACGAGGCCGCCGCTCTCGACGCCGCGGATCGTCGCGCACCAGCCACTCTCGGCAAAGGCCTTGTTGACGTTCGCCGCGAGCGCGTACGCCGAGTTGCCCCAGAGGTACGACTCGTGGTCGGTACCGTCGACGCGCTCCTCGTAGTTGAACGCCTCGATCGGGACCGTGGCGCTGCCGTACGGCTCGCGCATGAGGATGCGCGGCGCGGTGAGCGCGACGTAGCGCGAGTCCTCGGTGGTCCGGAACGCCTTCCACTTCGCGTACTCGGTGGTGTCGAACACCTTCGCGAGGTCGCGCGGCTGGTCGAGCTCGGTGAAGCTGTCGAGGTTGAACATCGACGCGTCCGCGGCCGTCAGGAGCGGTGCGTGCGCGGCGGCCGCCACGTTCGACATCTTCTCGAGCAGTTCCAAATCCTGCCCGCTCTTGTCGAAGTAGTAGTCGCCGACGAGCGCGCCGAAGGGCGTGCCGCCGAAGACGCCGTACTCCTCCTCGTAGACCTTCTTGAACACGGCGCTCTGATCGAACTCGGGCGCGCGCTGCAGGTCCTTGAGCAGATCCTTCTTGGAGACGTTGAGGACCTTGATCTTGAGCCCCGTCCCGGTCTCGCTCTGCGAGAGCAGGTACTTGAGCCCGCGCCAGCTCGACTCGAGGCGCTGGAACTCGGGGTGGTGCAGGATCTCGTTGATCTGGATCGAGAGCAGGTGATCGATCTGCGCGATGCGCGCGTTGATCATCGACTCCGTGTCGCGCCCGATCGTCATCGAGCCTTCGAGCACCTGCGCGACGAACTGCTTGACGAGGTCCTTGCCGCGCGCCTTCGACTCGGCGTCGCGACCGACGCGGCCGTCGTCGACGATCTGGTCGAGGAGCGAGCCCGAGCCTTCCGTGTAGCTGGCGGCTTGTGCCGCAGTCTGCGCCTCAGCCATTGCCGTTCTCCCCGCCCAAGCCCAGTTCGGCCTTCAGTTTGTCCATCTTGCTCTGGTCGCCGAGGGTGGATTGCAGGACCTCGTCGAGCGTCTCGTTGGTCTGAAGCGAGCCGCGCAGGTCGGCGAGCTGCGTGCGGAGCTCGAGCAACTCGCGGAGCGGCTTCACCTGCGTGGCGATCGCGTCCGGCGAGAAGTCGTCCATCGAGCGGAAGTTCAGGTCGATCTTCAGCTTGGGCGCGTCGGATTCCTCGCTCAGCTTGTTCTCGACGGCGAACGTCAGGTGCGGCTTCATGCTGGCCAGCACGTCGTCGAAGTTGTCGGGGGTGACCTCGACGAACTTGCGCTCCTTGAGCTTCGGAAGCGGCTCGGTGGGCTGCCCCGAGAAGTCGCCGAGCACGCCCATGAGGAACGGCAGCTCCTTCTTTTCGATGGCGCCGCCGGTCTCGACCTCATACGAGATCTGGACACGGGGCGGGCGGACGCGTTCGAGCTTCTTCTGTGTGCTGGGAGGCATGTGCGGGGCTCGGGGCGGCAGCGGGAGAGGGCTTCGCGTGGACCGTGCGGCAGGGAGGGCGCCGGTCCGCGCCGCTCGCGGCCTGTGGCCACTACGAGCGGTGCCGGAGTGTGTGGAAATACCGGAAACCACCAACTGCCCGATCATCGTCTCCGCATGACCGCGCCGCGTCCGTGGCGCGGGCGCGAGGTGGACACGGCGCCGACGCATCGCACCCGCGGTTCTGAGGCGCGGTTCTCGCACCATGGCCACCGTCCGTCGCTCCACGCTCCCCTCTGTGCTGGCGCTGGTATGCTGCCTGGAAGTCCGCCCCGTCCGGAGTGGCGCTGCGTCGCCACCACGCCCTGGCTCACCGCCGCTGCGGGAGCCGTCGGCGGGCGCGCCGCGCTGCGTCCGCTCGGCGCGTTCCTCGGCGCGACGTGGCGACTGCCGTCATGGGTGCCAACCTCGAGCGCGCGGCACACGCTCTCGCCGCTGCTTCCGCGGTCGTCCGAGCTGGCGCGCGTCGTTCGCGCGCTGCACGGGCGCATGGTCGTCGTGAATCTGTCGCCGGTCGCGCAGTGCCCGCGCGCGGATGCCGCGCTCGTGCGGGGACTCGTCGGGGCGGCAATCGACGGGCTCCCGCCGTCGCCGTGGCCGGCAGGCCCCTGGCCCGACCCGCGCGCACGCGGGTCGGCGACGTGGCCGCGCGACAGCCGAACGGCGTACGCGCAGGTGCTCGCGCACGCGTGGCTGCGCGCGCACGACCCGGACCGCGCGTTCCGCTCCACCGGCACGGCGGCCGTCGCGTTATACGAGGGGCCGCCGTCCATCTCGATGTTCGGCGATGGCGCGGAGCACACGGCCGACGTCCGCGCCGAGATCGTGCGACGCCTTCCCGCGCGCGCGCTCGACCTGCCGCGCGTGGTCGCGACCGTTCCGTACCAACTCGTCGTCGTCGCGGCACGCGGGGACGCGACCAGCGGGCGGCTGCTCGAGCGCGACGTCCCCGCGGTGCTCGCCGCGGGCCGAGCGCTCGCCACCCCGGGGAGCGTCGCTCCAGCAGCGCCGTCCCCGCCCTGGTTTCTGGGCACCGCACTCGTCCCGGACCCGGTCGTCGTCGCTGCGATGGACGGAGCGTCCCGCCTCGGGTGGGCAGCGCGCACCGGACGGGCGGGCCATCGGGACGCGTACTGGCATCCCGAGGCCTGGGCGCGTTTCCTCGAGCCCGGGCGGACGCTTGGCTGCGTCACGGCGGCAACCGTCGGGCGGTCGGCGCCGAGCGGGCGCCGAAGCGACGGCGTGCTCGGGCCGGGCTACGACCGGGTCGTCGAGCGCGGCCTGTGCGTACCGCCCGCGTACGCGCTCGTCGACTGCATCGGCACGCTCGGCGTGAATGTCGTGCGACTCTGACGGAGACGGCGTGCGCTGGCCGGCGGCCTCCAGCCGGGCGAGGGTGGCTGGCGTGCACGCGGCCGATCCCGTCTCCGTGAGTGCCTAACGGCCGCGTTCGACCCCGCCGCGCCTTCGCGCGTTCAGGACCGAGCGCATCAAAAGACGCCGACGTCCGCGAGCGCCTTGGGCGCCATCCGGTTGAGGTCGAAGATCGTCTGGCACCGGTCCGGGGTCGCGAAGTCGATCATCACGATGTTCGGCATGAACCGCTTGCGCAGCGCTCCCAGCAACGGCCCGAGCGGGCCATTGAGCGGAATACTGTTCTCCCAGTACTGCTCGAGTCCGCCCATCCAGAGGCTCTTCATCTTCTCCGTGTTGCTGGCGCTCCACACCGCGTCGTTGCGCGACTGGATGTTCCCGACCGTGCCCGTGAAGGTCCAGTACATCATCCCGACGACGTCCGGGCTCTGCAGGGCCTTGGCCTCGCCCATGAGCTTCGACTGCGTCGTCACGTTGGCGCCGACGATGTTGTGCGCGCGAACCTTGCTGGTGCCGCCCTTGCCGTAGTACTGCAGGCCGCGGTAGTTGACGTCGTACGCGCCGCCGGCCGACCCGCTCAGGTTCTTGAACGTGTAGAAGCCGTTGGTGTGGTCGTAGCCGGGGGACGCGTTCAAGCCT